>JAJSAJ010000698.1 GCA_024274855.1 Planctomycetota bacterium
CCAAGCAAAAAGAGCTTGCGAGCAAGAACGTGAAATTGAGGCAGTTGCGGAGCGACACGGCAGACTACCGCCGACTGGAGTCTGACCTGGCCCGTCAAGCTGCCAGTCTAGAAGTGCTCGCTCGCCAGAAGCAAAAAGACCTGATGCAAACCGAGGCTAAGCATTATTACCAAGCCTATCGCGAGATTTTGGATGCCGTGGCACGGGTTGCTCAGCGGCACGCCATTAGTCTTGTTTTGCGAGTTGATCCGCGATCGGTTGACGAAACCAATCTTCGAGCCGTGGCACAGGGGATGGGTCGTTCGGTGGTAATTCAACGGAATTTGGATATCACCCAGCAGGTTCTCGATGAGTTACACGGTTCTTTAGCGCGAAAAACGGTGGATGGGGTAAGTCGTCGTTAGTGGTGGTTTTAAGGGTAGAAGCAAGCCGGGGTCCTCTTGTGGTGGGAGGGCGCCCGGCTTTATTTTTGCGCGCGGCTCGCCCTGTTTGGGTTCGATGTCATCCGAACGTCGATGGGTGCTTGGCCACTCGCACGCCGCCTCACGGCCAGTTTGGCGCTCGTTTTTCCACGAAGGCAGCCAAGCCTTCCTGAGCGGATTGCGTTGTCCGGGCTGTTGCGCTGGCTGCCGCGCCGGCAGCCAACAGCATGCCCAGCGACTCGCCAATCGTTTCGTTCAATAGGCGTTTGGTCAATTGAAGCGATTCAGGTGCTGACTCGGCGATCTGCCCTGCCAGTTGGTGAGCCCGGGCCCACACGCGATTTTCGGCGGCAAGTTCGTGATAAAGGCCAAGTTGCAGTGCCTGTTGGGCGTCGATCAGTTGTCCGGTCAGCAGCAGGTGGGCCGCTCGACCGGCGCCAATGCGAAAAACGAGCAGCGGAGAAACCAACCCGGAGACCAATCCCCGTCGTGGCTCCGGGATCCCGAATTGCGCTTCGGGAGTGCCAACAACCAAATCGGACGCAAGCAGCAGGCCCGCGCCCGCTGCAACGCACGGTCCATTGACTGCGGCGATAATCGGCTTGGGAAACCGAAGCATCGTTTCCAGAAGCTCCTTGTACTGAACCATGTCCTCGTGCCAGCGAGTCATCGCGTCGGCTGACTGTGCGGTCGCGTGCATTTCAGCAAGGTCCAGGCCCGAGCAGAAAGCGGTCCCGGCTCCCGTGACGATCACGGCACGCACTTGCCGCTCTTGATGCAGATCACCAAAGGCCTCGAGCAACTGGGCCAACATGGGACGCGTCAGCGCGTTTCGCTTGTCAGAACGTTTCAGAATAATCGTGCCGCTTGGTGGGTGAACTTTGATTTCAATCATCGAGATGCCTCGCTACAGGGTCGCTTCCGACCGCTGCTCGTTCAATCGCCATCGGGCACGTTTTTGCCGCACGAGCACAAGGTAACAGTCTAGCCCATCAACGTAGAGGCCGTGAACAGCGTGCATATGTTCACGTTCGAAGGCATTGATCGTAAGGTGGTCCAGGTAGGTCCCGCTTGCCGAGCGGGACATGGCGTAATCCCGGACGCTACAGAAGGTTTGGAACTGCAGCCGGGACCTGTTTGCCTGCTGCTGGACCGGATTGCGATCAAGGCCACGTTCGAATTGGGCCATTCAGTGCCAGCTTCATTGAACGGCTCGGAGTTCAACGGCGAAACGTGCGAGCGGTGTCAAAAATTGGGATTCTTTCGGCATCAGCGTGCTCATTCTGAGACACTTACCTCAAACCGCACATAAGACGTCTCGACCTGAGACGATCATCTCAAAACGAGACTAATTACTCTTGTCGCGCGGGGCGCATCTCGGATCGGACAGAACCCGTAAAGCTCTGTGAAAACACGGGTTGTGATCTTCTGTCCAATTGTCTTGTCGTTTGGCACGACAATTGCGAAATGAGGAATCAACGAAGTGATGTTAGCAGGGCATCGAGGGTGTATGGAGGGGAAGGGCGAGCCAGAGCTTGGCAGCTCCGGTACGCGACGGGAACAGAGTAGAGGCTGCTTCCTCTGGACTCCTCAGTGCTTTTCGCTGGCCCAATGCGGCCAGTGCTTTTCGCCGACCGACTGCGGGAATTGATTGGAACAGAACGCATATTCAAGCAGTGTGATCCCGCTGATGGGACGCGATTGACCGCGAGGTTGGTCGCGTCCCAACCTTTTACCTCACGTGCCTGTGTTGTTGAGCCGGTTGGGAGCCGTGCACGTCGGCACGTGATTTGTCTGGTGGGAGTTGTCGACATGAAAACACGAGTACGAAACTTGGGGGATGGCCGTCAAGAAATTGTACGTCTGCTTTCACTCGAGGCACTCGACAGAACGTCGATGGACGATCCGCTGACGTACGAGAAGAGCATTGTTTGGCTTGAGGACGTTTCGCATCGGCCGTATGTACGATCGAAAATGGTACGAGGCGTGCGGACCCGGCGCGGCCCGCTCTATTTGAGTGGCGACGGCCGGGTCATCGGATACTCGAAGCTGACTGCCGATGCGCCGTTCGATCCATCGACCAATGGCTATACCCGTCGGGTCTTCTATTTATTGCCGTTCGATGAGAATCCAGGGAATGCCGAGGCCCCTCGTAAGCCGACGTCTCTTGTGGATCCAAGCACGATAAAGCCTGGTGTCCGTGGTGAGCGAGCCATTCCAGACGCCGGCGTGCCGCCATCTCGTTTCGAGACGAACGTGTCGCAGGTTGAGGCACTTGCCGACCACTTGTCGCCATCGACCGAATCCATGCCATTGGACTAATCGATGACAAGTCATTGCTGTGTTACGAGTTGCAAGACTATAGGAGGCTAACGGCAACGGATTGGTATCGAAGTTGCTACTCTGCGTGATCAACTTCAAAGAGCGTTAAGGACCGGCAGATCAACGGTTGTCGCGTTTACTGGGGGCCATTCGCGCGGCGAGCCTCCTTAGCTGCGAGACTGATTCACCCATGGGGCAAGCCCATGGGGTCTGTAGGCGGCAGCTTTGGCAAAGTTGCGTAACGCGTCGGGAGGGAAGCGGTTTCGTTCTGGAATCGGCAGCGTATTGACCGCTGGTTTTATACCCATTCACTACCATTATCATTCGCTTCTCTTTTCATTTGGGCGGGGTCCGGCAATTGCTGGGCCCCGTCCGCTTTTGTGCGCATGTTGTCGGCGGAGTTGCTGCGGTTCATTGGGCCGCAGGCCCGCACCCAGAGCGAGTCTGATTGTTTGAGCGTGGCTCCGCCACTTGGGGTGCGGGCGAAACCCATGTCAGGCGATTTGTTTCGAAAACGCACACGGTGTTGTTTTTTTGCAGCGAGCGGCCGGATTTCGCTCGGAATCGCGAATTCTGTAAGATGTGTCATGGTAATGGGTTACGGGGAAAGTTTCTGTTTGGGTGTTCTCTTGGCATCGCGGATGCATTTCATCCCTGGCGTCATGGGACGGAGCCGCTGCGACCTTTGCCCCTATCGACCACAACACCCAAGGAGCTGCACCTTGACCAAGACCACTCGAAAGAAACCCGTGACGAGGCGAGCACCGAGTTTGGCGGGCAGTTGTTCCGCATCGTCGGGTCGATCCGACGGTCGCGAATCGATGCCACGATCTGGTCGGCGGCAAGCGACACAGCACGGCGACTTGTCGGACGATGAGCTGGGGCACGGTGAACTGCGTGGCGACGAAGTCGTCCACGGTGCGACAACCGGAAGTGCGGTTGATAACACGGATGACCCGGTTCGCATGTACCTGATGCAAATGGGGCAGATTCCGCTGCTGAAGCGGGTCGAAGAAATCGACGCGGCCAAAGAGATCGAGCGTACGCGGACGCTCTATCGCCACTCGATGCTCGCGACCGACTTTGTCTTGCAGGGCGCTGTCCAGGCGTTGCAGCACGTACGGGACGGAAAGTTGCGACTGGATCGCACGATTGAGGTTTCCGTGACCAACACGGTGGCCAAACGTGATATCATGCGTCGGCTTGGTCCGAATCTGAAGACGTTGCATCATCTCTTGGAAAGCAATTATCGCGATTTCCACATTGCCGTGAGCAAGCGGTTCAGTCAAGGTGAACGGCGGGCTGCGTGGCGCCGCTTGGTCACTCGACGAAATAAGGCGGTACGATTGGTTGAAGAGATGAACTTGCGGACCAATCGTCTGCAGCCGTTGTTTGACAAGCTTCGCGAAATCTCTGACCGAATGCAGGTCTTGCAGCTGGAAATCGCCGAGGTGGAACGAGGCGATCGGCCGGATGGACCGTCGATTGACGAGTTACGCGACGAGTTGCACCGATTGATGCGTATTACGTTTGAGAGTTCATCCACATTGAAACGCCGAGTCCAGAACACACGTCGGTATCAGGACGAGTATGACGCGGCGAAGCGATCTCTGTCAGCCGGAAACCTTCGTCTGGTCGTGTCGATTGCCAAGAAGTATCGAAACCGGGGGCTCAGCTTTCTGGACCTGATTCAGGAGGGAAACACCGGATTGATGCGAGCGGTTGACAAGTTCGAGCATGCACGCGGCTACAAGTTTTCGACGTACGCCACCTGGTGGATTCGCCAGGCGATCACGCGAGCGATTGCGGACCAGAGTCGTACGATTCGTGTTCCAGTGCATATGATCGATACGATGAGCAAGGTGCGAACGGTGACCCGTGTCTTGGTGCAGGAATTGGGACGAGAGCCGACGCCCGAAGAGACGGCCAACCGAGCGGGGCTGTCACTCGATGACACGCAGTGCATCATGAAGATGTCGCGTCAGCCACTCTCGCTGGACCAGCCGGTTGGCGATCACGATGACAGTTATTTTGGCGAGTTTCTGGAAGACTATCGTGACGATGACCCACTTTACGAGACGAATCAGCAGGCACTGAAAAGTCGTATTGAGGCGGCGATGGAGGGTCTGAACTATCGTGAACGCGAGATTCTGCGGCTTCGTTACGGCTTGGCGGATGGATACACGTACACGCTCGAAGAGGTTGGGAAGATCTTCTCCGTGACGCGTGAACGTGTTCGTCAAATCGAGTCGAAAGCCGTGCGGAAGCTGCAGCAGCCCTATCGGAGTCGGTCACTGGCTGGATTCCTGGATGGTTGTGAGATTCCCCAGGTGGAAACACCGGCGAGAAACGCATAATTCGAGCGTTTCAGAGGAGAGGGGGACGCGGGATGTGGCAATGCAGCGGCCGCATTCCGCGTTTCGTCTTTTCTTGACGCGGGGAAAACCGCGGGCCCGACAAGAGGCCGTGGATTGTCCAGGGATCAGACTTGCTGAATCGCTTGAAGTATCGCCAAAGAGGCCTGAGACCGATTCAAGACGAAAAAATGCAGGCCGACCACTCCTTGCTTGGCGAGTTCGCTTGCCTGGTCGATTGCATACTGGATCCCCACTCGACGTTGCCATTCCGGGTCATCTTGTTCGGCAAGACGCCGAACGAAGTTTGCGGGAAGCGTCGCTCCGCAGAGTGCGGTGATGCGCTGCACTTGTGCTAATCCGGTTACAGGCAGAATGCCGGGGATTAACGGTGCGCGAATTCCGGCACGTTCGTATCGGTCCCGAAATCGAAAGAAGTCATCATTGTCGTAAAACAGCTGAGTGAGGACAATGTATGCTCCTGCATCCACTTTCGTTTTCAGGTTATCCAGGTCAGCTTCGGCATTGGGTGCTTCACGGTGCGTTTCTGGATAACCGGCCACGGCGATTCCGAAATTGGGGAATTCGGCTCGAATCAGTGCGACTAGCTGATTTGCATTCTGAAAACCACCTTCATGAGATTGGAAACGCGAGACGCCTTGCGGTGGGTCTCCTCGGAGGGCGACAATGTGGTCGACGCCTGCCTCCTGGGCTCGACGCAAGTAATCACGCAGCTGATCGACGGTCTAATCGACACAGGTCAAGTGGGCCGCGACGGGCCCTCGAGTCTGTTTCTTAACCCGGGTGACGATTTCAATGGTCTTACCGCGGTCCGTTCCACCAGCTCCGTAAGTGCAGGTGAAATAGGCCGGCTTGGCTTGGAGTAGCTCGTCGACATGGCGATACAAGGCTTTTTCACCACGAGGTGTCTTGGGAGGGAACAACTCAAACGAGATGGCACATTGGCCCGACTGGTAGATTGATGCGAGAGACATGGTTTCGCGTATTCCTGAATGACTAATTTCGAAGATCGTTGAGTCTTCGACAAAATTAAGCGACCAACGGGAGCGGGCCAAGTATGCAAGTATAGAATGTGGATATTCGGGCAGATTCGGTATCTTAATGGGCCGTTTGTGCGTTGGGTACTGGCCTGAATATCGGAGGGTGCGGTCGAGTCTTGCAATAACGGCCCGTTGACGGGCTGGTTGCAGCATGGCCTGTCATCTTCTTTCGCCTCTCAAACCGGTCGTTCGGATCATGACGACCATGGCCAACGTATCAACTGTATCACGGATATTGTTGTCAAATGACGTTGTGGCAGAGTGTGGGAAGTAACGTACATTTCAGGGGCCATGGTGGTGGTGAGGCGGCTGATCCGGAGTTCTGTTCATGCCTCGGCCGGTGTTTCCGAACTCCAATCGGGCATTGCCGCGTGCATGGATGAAGGGTGAATCGGCTCACGCATCGGTTGGCGATAGAGAAGCGACAAGCACGAGAAGAGAAGCCGATTGAGGTCGGTATGAATGTGGCACGGCGGGGCCGTGGAAGGCATGATTCCGCAAATGGTACAGGGGCAACAGTCAAGTGAATAATATGGTCTTGTTTGGTGCACACGGTTCAGCGTTCTTTTCGGGAATCGTACTCGGGGGATTGCTGCTTTGTGTGGGACTGGTGATTGGTCGATGGTTAGGACTCAGGTCGGCAACTCGGAACGACTCGAATTCCCTGGAACATCAACGGATGTTGGAGTTGATAAGACGATTGGTTCATTGGACCCACGGAATGGCCGATCAGATGGTCGAATATGGTGGCGTGGTTGACAACGTAGCGAAGCTACTCGGTCAAGACTACGATCCAACGGACCGGGGCCAGCGTGAAGCAACGGTCCAGGCCATGGAGGAAGTAATCCGCGCGAATGAGGAATTGCAGCAACGGTTGAATCATGCGGAAACAATGCTGAAGCAACAGTCGAGCGAATTGGCCACTTACGTATCCGAAGCGAGGACGGATCCGCTGACGGAATTGCCGAATCGACGAGCATTTGATGAAGAGTTGGAGCGTCGCATTTCGGAACGGCATCGCTATGGGGCGGCTCTTTCCTCGCTGATGGTCGATATCGATCACTTCAAGAAGGTGAATGATGCATTTGGTCATCAGGCCGGTGATGAAGTCTTGCGCGGAGTGGCGGATGTATTGCGCGACACCATGCGTGATACGGACATTGTGGCCCGCATCGGCGGTGAAGAAATCGCGATTCTGCTGCCGAGCAGCGGTGCCGAGGACGGTAATCGAGCCGCGGAGCGCGCTCGGAAAGCCATTGAGCAAGCCGTATTCACGTATGGTGGCCGGACGATCCGTGTAACTGCCAGCATTGGTGGTGCCGAGTGCCTGCCGGACGAAACAGGATTGTCGTTGATGGAGCGAGCCGACGAGGCGCTCTACTGTGCCAAACGGAGTGGAAGAAATCGAGTTGTGTGGCAGGACGGGAAACGTTGTTTGCCGCTGGCCGCCGAGACGTCGCTCGACAAGACCGAAGCGACCACTGCTTATGGCACCGATCCGCTCTCGGAAGATGGTGCCGATCCGGTGTTTGCCAATATCTGCGCCGACTTGCGACAGAGGTTGGAGTCTGTTTCGGAAGCTGGGTCGGTAGAGAATTAGCTCCAGCGTTGCAGGAAATCTAATGGGCGATGTGCTTCTAGCCCCGTCGAAAATAGGGCTTTCCGATCCGATTGGATTCGAGACTTAGCGCAAGGTGCCTGCTGGGAACATGGCCTGGCGACAAGTCAGCACGGTGCGTAAAAAGCATTTGCCTGAACGGTATCCGTGACGTAGTGTTGCAATGGAGCGTGTTCTTGGTTTCTCTGCCTGGGAGTGTTGATTTTCGCCGCCACTGGGGATAGAAAAACATGGTGGACGGGGCGACATGTCCCTTTTGGCTAAAGTGCTCTTTGGGGCACGCGGAAACCGGCCAGTATCTAACATCTTGAGCCAAGCTGCGACAATCGTCGCGGATCGGTCGTTTGCCAGTACCAACGCCAGCTTTATCTGGTTTGCTTATTCAGCACGATTCGTGCGCCCAGTTATCCAGTGCTTTCGATCGAATGCCGCAACTGCCACGTCGCTGCGACTATAGAGAGCAGTGCGTATCATGAAGCGATTAATTGAATTTCTGCGGGAGGAAGACGGACCTACCGCCGTCGAGTACGCTGTCATGTTGGCGATGATTCTGATTGCCTGCATGGCAGGCATACAAATGCTGACCCAGAAAACGGCGGAAAGCTATAATCAATCGGGAAATGCGATCGAGGCAGCTCTAAACTCCTGACGGAGTCCGGCTTGCCGCCAGCCCGCTGTATGGCTCCAGGGGCCATGGTTCCTCGACAAGACTTGGGTGAGGCAATCGTCGACGGAATTGCTCTCGCAAGCGTGTTGATACTGATCCGCTCACGGATTACGTGGCGTTCGCGGGTAACCATTCACGGAATGTAGGCCGCCGGTTCGCTTCCAAGGGGTCAGACCCCAGCGGCGTGAACGGCTACGTTCGCGGTTGGCATCGTTGCGAGCGGGGGGACTTTCCTCGCGAGCTCGGAAACATCCTGCGAACTGTTCGTCGCGATTGCATCCTCGATGTTGGCTTGGTGCCTGATGGCAGGGCGAATACCGGCGAACAAAAAACACCTCACGTCCAAAAGACATGAGGTGTTCTGTATGTTCGTCCGGTGAAACGCTTGCGACGCCCAAGCCTGAAACGGGCGTTTCGGTTGGCCTACTTGCCGGAATACTCGGAGCCAAAGAACTCCTTGGCCGCTTCCGGAGATGGCTTGATCGTTGCCGAGCCTTCGTGCCAATCGGCCGGGCAAACTTCCCCGTGCTCCTCGACAAACTGCAAGGCCTTGACCATGCGGAGCGTTTCGTCCACGCTTCGACCAAGTCCCAGATCGTTGACCACTTCGTGACGCACAATCCCTTCCTTGTCGATCAAGAACAGACCACGCAGTGCAATGCCGTCAGGCAGCAGTACGTCATAGGCTGCGCTGATCTGTTTGTTCAAGTCCGCAATCAACGGATACTCGATCTTGCCGATGCCACCTTCGGCGCGTGGCGTGTTGCACCATGCCAGGTGCGTGAAGTGGCTGTCGATCGAAACCCCTAGCAACTGAACGCCCGCGGCCTCGAACTCGCTGGCACGATCGGAAAACGCGATGATTTCCGTTGGGCATACAAACGTAAAGTCGAGTGGGTAAAAGAACAACACAACGTGTTTGCCACGATAATCAGAAAGAGCTACTTCCTGAAACGAGCCGTCAGGCATTACGGCTTGAGCCTTGAAATCCGGGGCAGCTTTTGTAACCAATACGCTCATGTCTTTCCTCGCACCAAAAAAAGTTCACAAATGCTCGGCCTGGAACCGAGCGACATCACGACAATTTCAACAAATCTTGATTTGCAATGTGGAATCCGCGGATCTCTCCATCGTCCACACGGCCCTATCGAACCGCGTCTATCTAGCGGTCCGTACATGCAGAGAGGACGCGGGCCGAGCAAGATGGACCCGTCCTGGAAGACCAGATCTCGCAAGTTCCGATCCGCCGTGCTGCTGCACACGGACGATGATACCGCACTAAGTGTGCCACCCAAATCGGAGACCTTATAACCACAGCACTAGCCTAGCTATTCGGCCGGAATCTCGAAAGAGGGGCATCGGTCCGCGATTCGCCGAATTTCAGTGCCTTCGGTGACGATTCTCCTTGTCCGACTGCCGGTCTGAACGCCGGCGGACAAGCCGCCTTCCTGCGAGACGCAAGAAAACGGTTGCGGCGTCGGGTGTGGAAGGTCGGCTTAGGATTCGCCAATCAATAACTGTCGCACTCTTCCGCGTATAGACCCCCATGGGTGAATCAGTCTCACAGCTAAGGAGGATCGCCGCACGAACGCCCCCCAGTAAACGCGACAACAATTGATTCGCCGGCCCTTACCCGCCCGGATTGCACTCCTGACCCGATTGCAGGAGATGTTCGATCTCCTGTTTTTCGATGCGAGCCGCAACGTCGAATCCGGCTGGCGTCAACGAAAATTCATGAAACAAATGGTGCATGACCAAGCCGTTGGCGCAAAGCTGGCGGAATCCGTCAAGGAATCGGATGTTAAACAACGGGTCGGTGTTGCTGCGAAAACGCATGCGCCGGTCCTGGGCCAATTCGATGTAAACGGTCAGAAAGCGTGAGGGGGATTCATAGGCCCGATTGTTTCCACGTACCTCGAAGACACCCCGTTGGCGGGCGGTCCACAAAATGGTCTTCGCCTCTTGAGACAGCGAGTCGGCGGTGGCGATCCCTTCGATCATCGCCCGGCTGCAAAGATGTGCCAGAGCGATCAGGGTCGGCGCGCCGGCCCCCATTTCGTCCCACCGGCTAGGCAGGCTGTGGTCGAGACTTTGTTCGAACATCATACGGCCAGGATAGCAGAGAGTGCAAAAATAACCAACGCATGCCAGACCCGACAGCCGAACCCGTGGCATTTTTCGCTGTCTTGGCGAGTGCATTGGATCAGTCAGTTTGGTTTCTTCTGGGGGGGCAGTCGTGTCGGTTGTCGTGCGGCACCGTCTCGGGTTCGCCGGGCATATCATCTTGCGTGCAAGCGGTCCTGGCGTACAATTTATGCGTGTCCCATGTCTTCTATCTTGCAGAACCTTACTCTAAGGTGCCATTATGAGTAGCCCAACGCCCGAATTACCTTCTGACACAAGCCCATCCGATTCAGAGGTGTCGCCCGAAAAGGTGGTTTGCCACGAACTGGCGGCCATGCAGAAGAATTGGTGGTGGTTTCTGGCATTGGGCATCGGTTGGGTCGTACTCGGGACAATCGCCCTGTCGAGTTCGCTGTTGGTCAGCTTGGTGGCCGTTGCACTTTTCGGTGTCTTAATGCTAATCGCCGGGATTGCGCAGGTGGTCAGTGCTTTCTGGTCCGGCAAGTGGAGCGGGGCTATGGTTCAGCTGCTCGTCGGCATTTTGTATACGGTTGTCGGATTCATGATTTTCGACAAGCCGGGCGAGGCGGCTGTTGGCCTAACGTTGTTGATTGCGGGTTTTCTGATTATTGGCGGTATCATCCGCATTGTCTTGGCGCTGTCCGAGCAGTTTTCCGGATGGGGTTGGGTCTTGTTGAATGGCATCGTGACATTGTTGCTGGGGATTCTGATTTTCAAGCAATGGCCGCTATCCGGTGCGTGGGTAATCGGCTTGTTTGTAGGAATTGAGATGATCTTCAACGGATGGTACTGGATCATGTTGTCCCTGGGCATTCGGAAGTCACCCAAAATCGAATGCTAGGGTGTATACGGCGACCTCGTTCTTAATCTTAGAACGTTGGGAACAATAAGTTCGGCATTTACTCCATCTGACCGGCGTCAAACCTTCGCTCGAATACTGGCCGTCTATTGCGTGCCAACTAATAGCAAGCGTGTTGACGAGACTCCCACGTGGCTTGCCCGTGGGTGAATAAGTTTCGCAGGCTAGATTGACGAGACTTGCGCTCCCACGAGATAGATTTTATGGGGGGCGGGAGTAAAAGGTATCGCCGCAGCCTGTTCCGTGGAGCTGCAACCCTAGCTCCGTTTGCGCTTCGGGTTACCACTGCTAGGACATTCCTGGCCAGGTGGCGCTGTCCAATTAGTCATTATCTTATTCAGGCATCATGCTGGTCTCAGAGCGGTCATCCATCGTTGCAGGTTTGCGGCCGTGACGAGGCCAACCAGTTGATTGCGCCGCATGACCGGCAGGCTTGATGCTTGCTTTTGTTGCATAAGTTCAAGGCACTCGGTCAGCGGCGCGTCGGGTTCCAGTGTTGGCAAGTCGTGACGAGCGATCTCGCGAACGGCCAGACTATGGCGGTTGCCGGCTGCTGCCAACATCAGTTGAGGCTTTTCGAGTATACCAACCAAGTTGCTTCCATCGACCACTGGGAAGGCCTGTTGGGGTGACAGGGCAACGGCGTGGGCCACTTGTTGCACGGTGGCATCGGCTGGGATCATCTGGAAATCGCGTTGCATGGCATCGCGGACCGACCAGCCTTGCAAGGAGGCTTTTGCGCGAGCCATCTGGGCTTCGGCCCGTCCGGCCACATAGACGAACATCGCGATGAAGACCAGCATCCATTGGCCGAAGAATCCCGCAATGGCAAAAAGGACCGCCATCACTTGTCCAACTCGGGTTGCAATATCGGTTGCCCGGACGTAGGAAAGCTGGGTAGCAAGTATGGCTCGCAGGACGCGTCCACCGTCCATCGGAAATGCGGGCAGCATATTGAAAATGACCAATGCGATATTGGTCAGCATCAGTTGTCCCAGAAACGAGTCAGACAGAGCGTCAGCGGTGGGTGTTGGGCCGACGAAACCAGCCAGAATCGGGATTAGCAGCAGGGCAGCAATGACCACGTTTACCGCGGGACCGGCCAACGCAACCGCCAATTCCTGAATGGGCCGTTCCGGCATTCGATCAAGGCTCGCAACTCCGCCAATTGGCAGCAACGTGATGCTGCTTGTCTGTATTCCGAACCTGCGAGCCATCAAGGCATGGCCCAGTTCGTGTAGCAGGACGCAGCCGAAAATGGCCAAGACAAAGCCGATCGAATAGGCGGCTGCAGCCAGGCCGCGGCCGCCCGACAACGCTGAGTATCCGACCAGCACGGGCAGGATCATGAACGACCAGTGCATGTTGACGTCGATTCCAGCGATTCGGGCAATTCTCCAACTCCTCATCGGTGTTCTCGTCTCCTTTCGTAAGTGTCAAGTCGCGTTGATCCGCAGTTCCGCTGTCGTCCGCATCCATGATACGGTTGCGATTGTTCTATCCGCCTGTTCAGCCTTCCAGTGGGATGCGTCGAAAATCCGCACATTCGCGGTCGGTCGGTCGGTTGGTTGGTTGTCTGTTGCCTGAACCTGATTCCGGCACGCAGGGTTTTGCTAGTTGGAAGAACCTCTACGGCACCTGAGCGAATTCTGGATCGATGTTCGAATTCATATTGACGGTGCGTCCCCCGTCGGATAACTGTACTACTAACTTCGTAACTGTTTAGCCGTCTGCAGTTGTATTTGTATTTGTATTTCGCTGCTGTTTTTTGGCTGATCGACCCCAACGGCCTTGTGCCGTTGGTGAGCGAGTCTATTGAGCTAAGGCCGGCATGTCATGCCGACGGCCGCTCCCTCTCCGCCGCCAAAGGCGGCGGAGAGGGAGCGGTTGACAAAGTTCCAGCGACCAACGGGAGCGGGCGATTGGTGCCCCGAGCGGTAGCTTGGAAGTGGTTGCGGCCCTGCCACCCTGAGGAAGAACCAAAAAAATGACGGTGCGGGATACTGCGGAGCTGTCATGATAGCAGATCGAAGTTGCGGGATAGTCAATAAACGGGTTTCGACATATTCGAGGACCGTTTGGACTGAAAAATCTCGTGCTGGCGTGCACAAACAAAAACCGTGGATTCTTATCGAGGCGATAGTATGCTGGATGAAAGCCGAACTGGTCAGATTGTGATGCTGATTCGCGAGGGAAGCACACAGCATGCGGTCCGAGCGTACCAGGAAGAAACGGGTGTTAGTCTTGGCGATGCAAGGCAGCAAGTCCGCGCGCTCGCTCGGCGTCACGGCATTCCCATGCGGCGTCACGGTGGCATTTCTTTCTTGATCGTTGTTCTGGCGAGCCTGTTCGGAACGCTGTTGAGCCATTGATTCAATCTTCGTACCTGGGGCTATCCAGTGGCAAGTCCACTGCCATCCCGCCCCCCGCTGCGTTCCCGCCCTCCACGTGCTCGTCACGTGGGAGCGAAAGTCTCGCAGGCTAGAACTCACACGGCAACCGGCTCAAATGCTACCGATCCTCAAACTCCAAAAGCATCTCCTTATGCAAGCAAATGCATGAACCACGCGCCAGATGCTGCAGCATCACTCGGGACACTCACGCTACTCCATCGTCATGATGATCATGCTGTTGGTATTTCCCGGCACTTCGAACGGGTACCCGGCCAGGATAATGACGTTTTCACCCGGCTTTGCCAGGCCCATCGTTTGGCAGGTTTGGGCAGCCAGGCGAATGGCTTCGCCCGTTTCGCGGGGCGTCTCGGTGTATTGGGCGGTAACACCGTGATAGAGGCAGCATCGGCGAAGTGCCTGGTGGCTGGACGATAGTGCCAGAATCGGGCAGGACGGCCGGTTTTTGGCGATCAGTCTGGCGGTGGTTCCGCTGACGGTGAAGACGGCGACCGCGGCGATATGCTGCATTTCCATGATTGTATGTAATGCGGTGGCTAAGGAAGCCGTGGTATCGTCCTGATTCAGTGCTAGCCGAACCGACGGTGTGTGCGCGTTTTCAAAAGCATCGGCAGCCTGCAAGATTCGTTTCATTGTGGTGACTGCAGCCACTGGGTACTTGCCGATGGCCGATTCCGCCGAGAGCATGACTGCGTCTGCTCGATCAAAAACAGCATTTGCCACATCGGACACTTCGGCTCGCGTTGGTCGTGGCGAGTTGATCATGCTCTCCATCATTTCCGTGGCGATGATACACGGCTTGCCGGCTTGCTCGCATTTATGTGCGATCGACTTTTGGGTAAGAGGAACCGAAGGAAGATCCATTTCGACCCCCAGGTCGCCACGAGCCACCATGATCGCATCCGCGGTATTGATGATTTCCTCGATGTGTTGCAGGGCTTGAGGTTTTTCGATTTTCGCGATGATTTGGGGATAGCTGTCGCATTGCTCTAGCAAAGCTCGCAATTGACGAATGTCGTCAGGATGCTGCACAAACGACAATGCCACGAAATCGAAATCATGCTGGGCAATCCACTGGACATCGTGACGGTCTTTTTCGGTCAGTGCGGAAATGGCCAGTTTTGTTTCCGGCAGGTTGACTCCGCAGCCACTTGCCAGACTGCCTCCGACGATGACCCGGCAGGTGAATTGATCAGGAGGGGTGACAGACGTCACTTCCAAACGCAGACGCCCGTCCGATAACAGGATTGTCTCACCGGCGCGAACGACATCCACCAGCTCCGGCAGTGTCGTTGAAATGCGGCGGCACGAGCCTTCAATGGGCGTACGTTGTATGACAATATCCTGGCCGGAGGTTAGTTGGACGGCACCCCCTGGAACGGCCCCGACACGGATTTTGGGACCGCACAAGTCACCACAGATTGCAATCGGGCGACCAGCTTGTTGTTCGGCCTCGCGTACAAACTGGATCGCCTCAGCCCGTTGTTGTTCAGTGCCGTGCGAGAAGTTGATACGAAATACGTCGACGCCGGCATGAATCAATGCGCTGATCCGCTCGAGCGATTGGCTGGCCGGTCCGAGTGTTGCTACGATTCGTGTTCGTTTCCACATGAGAGAGTTCCTTCCCGTGACAGTCGGCCCCGTGACAGTCGGCCCCGTGACAGTCGGCCCCGTGACAGTCGGCATAGCGGCGAAAGCGACGTGGCTACTCGCGGTCGTTTGGTCGGTGGTCCGGCCGCTTTGTACGATTGATTCTAGCGGTCGCTGGCTTCTGGATAACGTTGAGCGACCAGCGGGAGCGGGCCATTCGGTTTCGAGTGTTCGTTGTGCAATGGCTGAAGGCTTCGGTCGCCCGGGCAGTGATTATAGAGTTTCATTGCGTTCGATGCGCGTGGCCTCCGCTATTTCTTGGTCGCACGAGGTTGGTAATGCCGCTAAGAGCCGGCGAATCAATTGTTGTCACGTTTATTGGGGGGCGTTCGTGCGGCGATCCTCCTTAGCTGCGAGACTGATTCACCCATGGGGGTCTGTACGCGGAAGAGTGCGACAGTTATTGATTGGCGAATCCTAAGAGAGCGTGTTCCAGAATTGGTAGCGCGAGCCACGAAAGCGAGAAATTCGCGGGACGTTCCGGCTCAGCGGGAGCTTCGCCTTTCCAGGTCAAGAGCCGCCAGCCAATTTTCGAACGCGTTAGAAGCCCGTAAACTCCGGAGACTTCGGGCGAGAAAACGGCCTTTGGGGCCTTGCAATGCCTGGGGAATCTTACCCACAATGGAAGTTTGGTACGGGGACCGAGCCTTTGAAGCCAGGCCTTGATTGAGTGGGAGGCGAGCGATGAGACGGTGCGCGTTGATGCTGTTGGTTGTTATTGGGAGTACAGTAATCTGTGTGGAGGCGCCGGCCGCCGAATCGCAATTGGTACATAGCGTGTTCTTCGAGACGAACAAGGACGTTCCGCAGGCCAATCAAACGCTGGTTGCCGCATGCAAGAAATATCTTTCCGGACATCCCGGAACAGTCTTCTTTGCCGCGGGGGTGCGAGCTGAGGATAAGACGCGCGATGTCAACGATTTGAAGTTCGATGTGGCCCTGCATTTGGTTTTTCAGAATAAGGCCGCTCATGATCAGTATCAAACCAGCCCGTTGCACTTGAAGTTTATTGAGGAAAACAGCCATTTGTGGTCCAATGTCAGGGTATTTGATTCGTATGTGTCCGGACCGTCACGTGATGCCAAACCAGGTGCCAGGCCAAGAATAAAAATGCAAATACGTAAACAAACGTCATTGCCGAAGCAGGCAATAGGATTCGCCGGGATGATTCGCGGGAAGATCGTCCACAAAAGAGGCAACCGTATTGTCGTGCGAGTCGAGAGAATTGTGGAAAAATGGGAACAGAACAAGGCCATCGACGCGAGTCTGCTCGTCGGGAAGTTGATTACGGTGGTCGGCCGCCGACCCGAACGAGGCCGTTTGTCTTGGATTGGTAAGTTCCTGGCGACATTGAAGGTCGGTGATACGGTCACGTTGGATATCGCACATCAAGGCGGCGACTTGCTGACGGTGGTCGAATTGACGGAAGAACAACGTCAGCGCGTCGGCCGGTGATTTACGTGTGGAGCAATCCGTGTGAGACCCTCGCGGGGAGATTCGCCGCAGGGTGCACGCTGTTGATCCACGGTCATCACAACTGCGTGGCACGTGTTGAGTGTCCTTATTGCCGACGGACCAGCCGCCGGTATCCATCAACGACAGGTGATTCGGAGCTTGGAAATGCCTAAACAGGTGAATCGACGTACGTTTGCACGAACAACAGCTGCTTTGGGACTGACCGCAACCGCGGCAAATGCCGTCAGTGCTGCTCGCGTCTTGGGGGCGAATGATCGCATCCGCCTTGGATTCATCGGTGTTGCGAATCGTGGTGGACAGTTGCTCGACGCGTTTCTGACACACAAAGACGCCCAGGTTGTCGCTCTGTGTGATATTGATTCGCTGGCGCTGGCCAAGAGTCGCAAGAAGATCGACGGGGATTTGGCGCTGGAGAGCGATTTTCGGAAACTGATCGATCGTCAAGATATCGATGCCGTGGTCGTCGCGACCCCCGATCATTGGCATGCCATTCCAACGGTAAACGCTTGCGATGCCGGAAAAGACGTCTATGTCGAAAAACCACTTGCGATCACCGTGCACGAAGGGCGGCGCATGGTGGCGGCGGCGCGACGCAATCGGCGTGTCGTTCAAGTGGGTACGCACCGACGCAGCTCGTCACTCTATGCCGCGCTGGTCAAACGGACCTTGGCTGAGGATTTTGGTAAGATCTGTATCAGTCGAGCCTACCGGCTAAGCAATATGTACCCCGACGGGATCGGGAGATGCAAGCCGACAGCACCTCCTGAGAATCTGGATTGGGACATGTGGCTCGGACCACGTCCACGACGCCCCTATCAAGAGAATATTGCTCCCTATAAATTCCGCTGGTGGCATCGCTATTCGTCGCAAATGGGGAACTGGGGCGTCCACTATCTGGACGCGATCCGCTGGTGCACGGGTGAACTAGCCCCCAAATCAGTTTGTGCGATGGGAGGCCGGTTCGTCGTGGATGATGATCGAACCGTTCCGGACACCATGGAGGTCACGTTCGAATTTGCGTCGGGACGTCTGGCCATTTTCGGACAGTATGAGAGCAGCGGTAACCCGACGCTCCCATTCGGAGAAATTGAACTCCGGGGAACGCAGGGAACGGTCTACGTCTCGGCATCCGGCTATCGCGTGGTTCCGGAACGCGGTGGCCAGTTCCAGGATCGAAAGCCTCGCATGAAACCGGAAGAGGTGAGTGCCAAAGGGAGTAACGCGAATCTGACTGCATTGCATGCGAGGAATTTCCTTGACTGCATGCGGTCACGTGAGAAACCTCACGCCGATGTCGAAATCGGTCATCGATCGACATCACTTAGTTTGATTGCCAATATTTCGTTGGCGGTCGGACAGCGTTTGGAGTGGGATGCGGAAAACGAGCGGTTCCTCAATAACGATGCCGCAAATCAGTTGCTGCACTACGAGTATCGGAAGCCCTGGACATTAGACTGATGCGGTTGTGCTGAGCTCCGATTTGTCTTGAGAGCAAACACTTAGAAGACGATTGGGCACCCGTCCTCAAGACGCCGGTGGATTGGGATTTCTGGAACACTTTAGCCGAACGGCAAGTTGCCGGCGAGCTCCCAGGTCTCTCTTCGGTTAGCGTATTACGGACCAGGCCTTTCGTCCTTGCACTGGCCTGCAATCACTGGCGAAGCCAGTGCCACCCAACCACCAAAACACGAATTGGCGCAGCACCAGGTTACGGATTGGCGTCGGGATCCGCGAAATACTTGTCAAGCAATGTCTTGATGGGGAAACAGTATTTGGCACGTCGACGACCTGCTTCGACGACGGGATCCAGGGCGATGGCCG
>JAJSAJ010000699.1 GCA_024274855.1 Planctomycetota bacterium
CCCATGGGGGTCTGTACGCGGAAGAATGCGACACTCCTTAGCTGCGAGACTGATTCACCCATGGGACGAGCCCATGGGGGTCTGTACGCGGAAGAATGCGACAGTTATTGATTGGAGAATCCTAACCGTTCACGGAATGTATTCGCTTCCAAGGGGTCAGACCCCAGCGGCGTGAACGGCTACAATTCAAGACGTAAGTCACTGGGGCCAGTTGCGTGGGCTGCCAGCGACACTCGGTGATAGAAGGCCGAACGCCGTTTTTTCTTTTTATTGGGAGTACGTTCCAATGAGTGACCCGATCAGTCGCCTTCGATCGGTTATTGCTGTTTCGCTCGCCGTACTCTGGCTGGCAGCGTTCCCGACGGCAAGATCGACCTGGGCCCAGCAATCTGGAGCGGGATCGAGCCTAGGAGGAGGAACCGCCGGTTTTTCCGGCTCGGCTAGCCAAGGCTCCGGTTCGCTCACGGGGTTTTCGCTCAGCAGCCGTTTCAACAGCAGCTTCGGGCGATTCACCGGCGGAAGCCAGTCGATTGGTCAAACGACGGCCGGTGCGGCGGCGGCCACGTCGGGTGTTTTCGGGCAGGGGGGAAATAATGCCTTTGGAGCTGGAGGGTTCGGTGCACAATCCCTGAGCCCATTTGGCCGGTCGATGGGATTTGGAATGGGTGCCGGCTTTGGGAACCGCCAGTCGATGAATCGGCAAGGTACGTCAGCAAACAAGAAAAACGTTCTGCGCACCCATATGCGACTCGGCTTCAAACCGAACAGTCTAGGTTCCAGTGCGATCAGCAAGCGATCGACGGGCGTCATTAGTCGGGCATTGGTCCGAGAAAGCTATGCACGAGGTCCTATCAACGTCCAAGTGGAAGGCCGCGTTGCGGTGCTGACGGGGACAGTTCAGTCCGAACACGGGCGCGATATTGCCGCTCGCCTGGCGCTACTGGAACCCGGAATTTCGGAGGTCCGAAACGAGCTGATCGTGGATCCTGCCGAGCCCAAGCCCGAGACCGAGCGGACATTGAGTGTTGAGGATCCGCACCGGTAAAACCGCTTTGGCCGAGTGGTCGGATGCCAACTCCGACAGTACCAACGCCGGGTTGTGCACTCGCCGGCAAATCTTGGCTTTCGGCTGCGACGGGCAAGCCCGTGTTGGGCGTTTGCGAGCCCACAACGCGTGCGACCGCTTGGTGCGCGCCGACATGTTGCCCTCTGCTCAGGGGCACAAATGGTTCTTTCGTATGTCCTTGGCTCGACCGCGTTTCCGCGGCTGATTGTGGCGCTGCTCGCTGCGGCTTGTACGTCGGGCGTTGGTTGTACAAAGGCAACACGGGTGCCCGAGACGTGGGTTGGCCGAGCGACGACGCTGAGCGACCGATGATCGGTGTTCTTTTCATATGCTCGGATAGCCCGCGCGGTACACGGATCGTAGTCACCTGCATCCGTTGGTTGGATTGCGATTCGGAACCGGCCTTGTGCAGCGGCGTTTGATAGCTAACCTGTTGCACGTCAGACGACGTACTTACTTGCGGTGACGGTTTCGAACGTTGACTCCGCGGCACGTAAAAACCCCGCCGTTGTTCGTCGGTCATTATTCGCTTGCCAGGCAATCGGTTGCTGGCGAAATCCCCCTTGACGATCTTCCCCGACTTGTCAACAAACACCGTAAGCAAACTAATGTTCTTTTCGTGGCCTCCGACGGCGTCCCACGGCAGCCAAATGTTGTAAGAGGTACCCAGATCAGACTTGCTGCAGTACTTGGTAAGTTGTTCCGGAGTAAACGCATACTTGCGCGTCGGTTTGTTGGTGTCGGCGGCAATGGAGTCATCATAGGCGTAAACCACCAACTGGCCGTTAACCGGAATGACCCCACCCTTCCCATCGTAGAAATAGATTCGCCCGCCAAATCCCCGAGTCGGTGGCTTGCCGGCACGTTGATAAATACTATCCGTCCATATGGCAGTCAAACGCTGCGGAGTCACATAGTCATCCTCGGACGATCCGATCCACGGAAGCTTCTTGACGATGTTCGTCTCCAGCGGTTTGCACCCACCAGCGCAGAAGGCCAAACACGCCAAAAGGCCGATTGAATATCGAGTCATCATAACAGGCACACCTGAAATCAAGGTTAACGGTAGGTTCCCGTGGGCGCCTGCGCCCATCGTTGCGTCTCGAGCACCGTTGGAACTTGTGGTTGATAGGTCGTGTTGGGTGGGGGAGCTTGCTGCGGTAGATGATCGCCCGGCCGAACCACGCCGGTCTCTGTATAAGCATTCGCAATGGAACCAACATTCTGTCGGGGAACTTGTGGAACTTGCATCGCACTGTCACTCGGTACTATCCTGCGAGATGACGGAGGCGGGTCGAGGTACGGCTTGCCTTCCGTTCTCTGGCCTGGAGGCAACAGATACGGCTTGCCCGGCTGCTGCTGGTCGGGGGCGCGAAGGAAGGGACGCCCGCCGTCCACGCCCGACGACACGTTTGGCAAATCGTATTCCGGAGTCGGAACGGCTTCGATTGGCTCGATTCCATTCAATCCGTCCAGTGTTGGATCCTGATCCGGGAAGATCACCGGAGTTCCATCGTCCCATCCACTCGCGCGCCCGGATCCGAATCCAGGGTCGCCGTGCATTTCGATCAGGTCTGCCAGACACCAACTCATTCGGTCGGCTTCCGTTTGGTTCATCGCCTGAATATCTTCGTCGCCCATGACAATGTGCGGGGTCAGGAAGAACATCAGTTCCGAGCGTTTGTCGGATTTTGTATCGTAGCGGAACAAATGCCCCAGAACAGGCACTTCGGACAAGAATGGAACGCCACGGAATGTCTCGACTCTCTCTTTGACTATCAAGCCACCGAAGACAACCGTCTGACCGCTGCGCGCAGCGACGGTCGTAATCGCCGTAATATCGTCATAGATGGGGGAATTAATCGCCACGCCGTCCTGCACACCGATCGGAATCCCCTCGGCAGGGTCACCCACCTTCGAGTCTCGTGCCTCGATATCCATGATGATCAAACCGTCCGGTGTGACACGAGGGATAACTCCGAGCGAAATCCCCGTTTCAATCAGTTCAACGGAGTTCACGGACCCTTGGTTCGTCAACTGAAAATTATTCACTTGCGGCACGCGCTGGCCAACCAGAACCGACGCGGGAACATTGTTCATTGTCATGATTTGCGGCCGGCTAAGGACCTCAGCCCGCGAGTTCTTCACCAGGGCACGAATCAGTATGTTCAGTGACTCATTCCCCGCGGAGAGAACCAAACCTGGAAAACCTTCCGAGGCACTGCTGCGTCCAACATTGAACGCACTGAAAGCCTGCCCGGCCACGTTCTGCCTGGTGGCAAGCGATTCAGCGGAGCCCGAGTTGCCAAGGGCCCGATTCACAAAATTGAAACCAGGCGTCAACAAGCCGAGTGCGGTCGTGCTGCGGTCGAATAACAGGGAATCTTGCAGGCCCAGCTCAACACCAAACTCTTCGGCGTCGTCCAGCCGGACCAGCGCAACAACCACCTGGATCATGACCATTGGCGGACGACGATCCAGGTCCTCGATCACGTCGGTGATCTGCTCGTAGTACTTCGGCGTCGCACTGACGATCAGAGTATTACTGATGATTTCCGGCACAATCAGGACCTGCTGATCAATGAACTCGAACTGGCTGATCAACGAAAACTGCTGGTTCAAAGTTCCTTGCAACAGCTGTCTCTGGTCATTCAGAATCTGCGCCAGTGCGTCAGCAACGAACTGTGCCGGTGCATTATTCAGTCGATAGACAATCAGCTTGCGTTGCCTCAGGTCTCCTTCGTCCAATCGAAGCAAAATCGCCTCAACCACCGCAAGATCGGCACGCGACCCAGACGCAATGATACTGTTGGAACGTGCATCGACGGCAAAGCTGAGCGGAATCAATGAGCTCTCGCCGGCCGTCGACGGTTGCAACGAGGGCTGGTTCCCGAAAGTTCGACCATACGTCTGCGAAAACGCACCGATCTGCCCAGCCGTCACCGGCTGGCCAAACAAGTTCTGCAGCATCGTCGTCAGGTTCGTCGCATCCCCGTTGCGAATTTGGAAGACCTTGATCTCCGACTCCGCCGCCGGGATCTTGTCCAACTGCTCGATCAATGCTGCAATCAACCCCATACTGTTCCCGGGAGCTTTGACGACGACCGAGTTGGAGTTCGAGTCGGCAGCGACCGAAACATCGGTCAACAATCCAGACTCGATAATCTTGTTTCCCTTTTGATCGATACCAAGTATCTGTACGCTTTTCGAAATCCGGCCCTGCGTCAGTTGGTTTCCACCCAGGCGGCCCTGCTGCCCACCGGTCGTTCCTTGGTTTTGCAAACCGAGCGTGTTCTGCAGTACCGTCGCCAGATCGGTCGCCATCGCATTCTTCAGCGGAAAGACCCTCAGCTGAACGGAAGCCTCGGTCTTCTCGACATCTAGTTGTTTCAACAAGTCCGCAACTTCGAGCAAGTCACGAGAACTTGCCTGGACAATTAGTGAGTTGCTGCGAAAATCCGCGATCACGGCAACCCGAGTTGACAAGCCGCGAACCTGTTGTTGCGATTGCCCCGCCGTGCCGGTTGTCACCTGACCGGTCGGTGTGCCATAAAAGCTGCGCATGTACTGCTCAGCATCGCGTGCCGCCATATTCAACAGCCGAAAAACCTTGATCTGTGTATCCGGCGACACCGGTCGATCAAGTTTCTTGATCAACTCGAGCACGGTGTCGATGTTCTCACGCCGACCGACCAACAGAATGGCGTTAGGTTTGACCAGAGCCGTCATGCTGATAGGCCCTTGCCGTGGCTCGTATACATCCGTGTAGACCTGTTTGACAAGTTCGGCCAACGCCTCGCTATTGGTTTGGGCTAGTGATACAACGTCGATCTCAGGCTGAGTCACTTCACTCTGCTTCTCAATCTCCGCGATGATCTTCTGCACCCGCTGAACGTCTCGATGATTTCCGCGCAAGACGATCACGCCCAGCTCGGGAATGTATTCGATCTGAACATCACCAAGCATCCCCGCCTCTTCCGCCGCTGCGTCGCTCGGCACGGCCGCGTCCGGTTTCTCCGCCGCCGCTTTTGAGCTCGGCGCCGGCGGATCCTGGACTGCTGCCGTCTGAAAGATCTTCGACACTAATCCTGCCGGTCCTCGCCCCACGGCATGTCGCTGTACCGGAACAGCTTGCATCGTCTGCCCAGGAGCCGTTCGGAGCACGGCATCTCGCACCAACGTTACCGCTTGACGGACTTTGGCTGGATCCGCTCGGTTCAGCGGAACTAACTGCGTCGTCCCACCTGCGGGGTCGGCCTGATGGTCCAGAGCAGCAACAACACGGCGCCAGCTTTTTGCTTCGACACCGTCGGCCAGAATGTCAATGGTCCCCGTGCCCGATTCAATGCGTAAAACCGGCGTCAATCCGGACGCACCATGTACCGAAATCAAAACACGCGACCTGTTCTTGTCCGCGGATACGGCCAACCCATCTCCCCATAGCTGCTTCAAGTCACTCTGGAGCTTGTCGCTTGTAATGTTGCGAAGCCGGTACGGCTTGGGCGGATCAACACTCGGCACGCGACGCAATCCCACCCCCACTTCAGGGATCAACAGCTGCTTCTGACTCACAAGATACTTGCTTACCTTCATCTGTGTGTCCGGCGGCCCAATCACAATCACCTGAGACGTGCGCCGGTCCCCGGCAATTCGAACTCCTGTTGACGGCGGATACGTCTTCTGAAGTGCCGCTACTGTCGCGTCAAGACCCTCCGCCACCACAGCGTAACCACGTACCACAGCCGGTTGCCGGGCCGACGCATGAACAACCGCCGACGGCAATTCCTTGTCGAGTGTCGTCACAAGCTGTGCCGCCAGCTGCACAGACGAAGCCGGCCCACGGACAAGAATCCGGTTTCCCGATCGGTCAACCAGGACTTCCGCCGACACGCCCGCCTCCTTAAGCATTTTGCTGAGCTGTGGTGCTACGTCCGGGGCTGAGGCGCGAACTAGCCGAAATGCGTGCTCCGAACCAGGCACGACTGTCTGCGCATCCGCCAATTCCGGGCGCAGAATGCCTAACGCAGCGACTAAAAAGCAGCAGATCAACCAACCTGCAGGAATCACGCGGTGTGATCGTCCCCTGAGCCACCAGATGCTTGCTCGCAACATTTTTGTACCTTTGCGTGCCGGCGCGCGCACTACGAAAGCCTTATAAATAGCCACTCAAAAGGTACAATCGGCACAACCCATACACTCGCTCCAGTGATTCCCAGTCCACGCGAACGTTAAACTTGACATGACCCGGCAATGATGAGCAAGCTAACATGCCGGACCTCCATTCAGCTGAACGTCAATGCTAAAATGGGCAATGTAGTCGTAGTGGGCTAACGCGAGCCTGCATCGACCCGTCATGCACGCCGCGCATAGTCGTACACGACCCCTGCCGTATTGCCCCCTACCTCCATCCAAGGCCAACGCTGGCCTAGCCAAAACACGAACCTTAGGCAAACTGGAGCGATTAGGACACCAGAGGATTGTTGTGCGTCGGCATGCGAGGAATGTGCTCGAATAGGGTTCTGCCGCGTGGCAAGCCGTGCGGTGGGACCGATGGGGTGACAAATGTTGACGCTTATTGGTGAACTGAGATCCATGTCGATCGATTCCAGCCGTCAGAATCAGGGCACCGTGTGGCCCGAGCGGCCAGCACCGACGCAACAAGACCATGTGCACCGAACTAGAGAAATTGACCACCCCGCAGCCACACCCGTCCGAGTACGATGGGCTTGTAGCCCGTCGAAGAAGCGCGGATCAACACACGATGGTATTGACCTTTGCCTCCGTTTTGGCAAGGTAGGTAATCTTGTCCCCCCATGCTGTCCAAAACGGAGGCAAAGGGAGATTTACCGTAGTCGTGCACGGGGTTTTCGTCTGCGATCGCGTTAGCACCGGCGTTTTCCCCGATTTCCCACACGCCCGATTTATCATTCGTCATTTGACATTACTCATTTATCATCGAGAGAGACAGCGCAGCGGGGTCATACTCTTTCCACTGACAACTGACAAATGATAAATGATAAATGACGAATGCCCCTCCACGCACTCTCGCCGTGAACGGTTACGATTGACCTTACCAACTGATCAACGAGGCAGCTTTATCCGCGGATAGGATTGGAATCAGGCGACCGCTGCGGATGATGGCCAGGGCAACCGGCCGCTGGTTGCGTCCGAGTCCATTCCAGACGATTGGGCCGGATAGGCCTCGGCAGGGTGTCGATTTGCGAATGGCTCGACCGATTCTTGCGCGGTCCAGACCGGCCTGCCGAATCGCCTTGACTGCAATACGTACTGCGTCGTATGTCTGTAGGGACGCAAAGTCACCATCTGACAACAAGGCCCCGATTTGCTCGGAGGTGGCGACCGTCGTACCTGTTGTTCTATTTGCGGACGCCGGCAGAACTAGCAGTGGCACAATCACACTCTCGGCACTCTCCGCGGCGGAGCTCCTGAATGCAGGACGACTCGCTGCGGGGCCCGCAAAGATGGGACCGCGATAACCGTTGTCTCGTAATAACGTGACAAGTCGAACCGACTGGCGAGGCCCGGCGATGACAATCAGACCGGACAAAGGCTTTTTCGCAATCTGGCGAACCAGAGGCAGAAGCGGCGCCGCTCCGTCGGAAAACTCGAAATCCCAGGCAGGTGTGGCAGTCAACCGAGAAAGTGACTTGCGCAGTTCAACGGCCAGCATGTGCGAGTCATGATCATTCGCCGAGACGAGAACCAGTTTGTCGGACTCGCAACATTGAACGATTCCCGTGGCCAAAGAGTCTGCAATCACACGGTCCGAAGGCGCAATCGAGAACATCCAAGGGACGTTCGCCAAGTTAACGCTTCGGTCCGTGCTGACCGGACCGATCAAAGGCAAACGCGCTTTTGCCACGACTTGCTCGGCCAGGTGCGTACTCGGGCCGTCCACCCCGCCGACAATGACCCAAACGTGATCTTGATAGACCAGTCGCGCCAGGTCCGCGATACCTGTCCCCCAAGGGTTATCGGACCATGCCGGAACGAGTCGAAATGGAATCCCTTGATAACCGCCCTGGCGATTCGCCTCAGTGATGGCCAATCGGGCGGCCTTCCAGAGTGTGCCGTAGAGCGGATCGGTTGGTACACTCGGTCCGAAATAGCCGATCCGCACTTCGGTGACGCGGATCGGCGCATCGGCATCACCCGTCGGACTAGTGTCGCGACTTTGCTGCGTCTTCGCATCAAAAAACGGTTTTGGCTCGTCCGGTGTTGCTCGCAGCACCAGGACACTTATTGCGACGAGTACCGTGGCGCTCACTCGCCACGTCACCGCGATAGCCCGAGGTCTCTTCGCGAGTAGTAGTGCCACTCGCCCTTCTCCCTAAAGGCGAGGAACACGTCACCACCATCGTCGAGTGCGGCAGTTAGGGGAATGGCTCCCGTGACTCCCTGCCAGGGCTCCTTGCGATAGGCCAGGATGTCACGGATCTTCGCGCGATTCAGGCCGACCGTCTGAATGGCCCAAATCACCATGTTCACACCGTCAAATGCATGGGCCGCATAGGTGTCCGGCTGTTCTCCATACTGTTTTTGGAAGGCTTCGCGAAACGCATCGAGTTTGGGGTCTTGTCGCATCGGATTCCACGGGTACGTGCAGATAATCCCCTCTGCGTCTTCGCCCGCAATCTGGATGAAGTCGTCCGATACGCACCGGTCACACGCAAAGTAAGGGTGTTTCATCCCAAGCTTGCGCATCTGGTTCAAAATTGCTGCACCATCGGTCGCATCGCCCCAATGCACAATTGCCTCGACGTTGGCATCTCGTAGTCGCTCGAGTTGCAACGAATAGTCTTTCGTTCCCAACTGATAAGCCATCTCAAGGATAATCGGGTGCCCACGGCGCCGGCTTCCATCCCGGATCTCTCGCACGCCGAAGCGGCCGTAACGATTGCTGGCGCGGATAATGCCTATCCGTTTGAAGTTGCGCTTGCCATAGAGGTAGTCGAGCAGCAGATATCCCTGTTGTCGGTCGTCGCCGATGCAACGAAAAATCCATGGAATATTCGTTTCGGTAAGCGTCGGATCGGTATCGCCCGAGTTCATCATGGGGATCTCGGCCTTGAGTGCAACACGAATGGCGATGTGCGTATTTGCACCGTCAACGGTGCCGAGAATCGCCCAGACTTTGTCACGATAAGCCATCTTGATGATTTCATTTCCTGACGCGCCCCACAAGCCGTTATCGTTGCTGACCACCAACTGGAATGGCAGTTGGCGTTTCACATACCCACCCTTGTCATTCGCCTGTTCGATGGCCAGTTGGGCTCCTTGCAGCATTTTGATGCCAAGCGTCTCTTCGTGACTCGCCCCCCCCGTCGCGACGGATACAGTCGACATGATCGGCCCGATGAAGCCGATCTTCACGGCAGCAAGTTTGCCAGGCTCCGCAATTCCACGTCCGGGTCCCGAATAGATCATTTGCTCCAAGAAATGGCGTTTGAACGGTTGGACATAGCCGAAGGGCTGCAGATCTTTGGACGTTCGGGCATAATTCTGATCGTGGCGCGGTGGGATATTGGGAATGCCATAGGTTCCCGCGGCGTTGATCTTGCGCAGATTTTGTGCTGTTTCAGCAGCACCTTTCTGATCCGTTGCGGGAACACTCCTCTTCCCAGGACCGCCATAGGCGCTGATACCCAGCGTCAGAACACACGCCAGCGTCAGTAGTTGAGTCTTCATCGGTCTGTTCATTTTGATGCATCTCCCGTCGTAAGCGACGCGTCCGGTTTGGCACGGTTGTCTACCACTGCCTTCAGCCGCGGGTAGTATCCGCTGCCTTTCGCCCAGGCAAGTCCTTTCGACGTGCCAACCCAGATGTCGCTGCCGTCGACCTCCGTCCACAATACATAATTATGCGGTATTGTTTTCTCCAAAGCAATCGTTTTCAGCACGGTAGAGCCACGTTGAACGACCGCTTTGCCTTTGTGCGTTTTCGGGTCCATCGTGTAGGTAACCCAAGTATCGGTCTTGAAATCCATGACCGCCGCAAGTCCTCGATCGGTTGCATACCAGGCTTCGTCCGCGCTTCGTCCCTTGACTGCGTTTCCGAAATCACTCGGCAACCCTGTCTCTTTCGCATAATAGCCTCGCCAGTGCCGTCCGTCATAGCGACACATGCCAAAGTACGTCGAGACCCACAACACTCGGTCAATATAGCTGGTCCCGGTCGTGATAACATGCACGATGCCGTCGTCTCGATAGAGATCGATCTCCATTTCTCCATCGGGGTCGAGATAGTCTTTCCAACGCTCGGTTGCGACGTCGAACTCCAGAACTCCGCTTCCCCAGACACCCAAATAGACTTTGCCGTCGTTGTAGGAGACCCCATAGTTCCAAATCTCTTCCATCGGCGCGTTTTTTTCGGTGTAGATCGTCCATTTTCTCTTGACCGTGTTGTACCGGCTGGCACCGGCTGTCGTTGCCGCCCAGACGTTGTCATTTTCAACAGCAACGCCATAGACGACATCATTGACCAGCCCGCTGTTCAGCTGGTGAAAGTGATCGAAACGACCGCCACTGAACCGAGCGAGACCGCCGCCGAACATCCCAAGCCACAAATCGCCTGTTTTCGGATCGACGTCCAATGCCGAGACGACTCGCCACGGCAGCCCGTCTTTCTCGGTCCATGTTCGAAACTTGCCGGTTCGCTTGTCGTAACACGCCAAGCCGCCTTCGGTACCGATCCAGACGCGAGGTCCGTCGGCCTTCACGGCAAAAATATGGTCGTTCGGCAGGCCGTCTTTGGTGGTGAAATGCTGCCATTCGGTATAGACAAACGGCAATCCGGGTTCTGGTTGAGCGTCTGCCTTTGGCGGTATTTAGGCCGCCCGGGACGAGGTCGTTCCAATTGCCACGATACACCCGACGAGGGTGACGGCGGGATACAAGAGTAGCATTCGCATATTTGTCGGCTCCTGATTTGCCAGGGTCTGTTCGAATCGCGTCGCACGCCGGACCGAGGGCCGCCAGTGGTCGGACCAAGGAACCATATCGGTTTGATTCCGACTTGGAACACGACGCGGCTACGGCCGAGTCGACCAGGCTTTGTCTCAAAACTCGTTGAAGCAGTGTTTCCGGGAGGGCGAAGCTCCTGCTGAACCTCTTGTTTTGCTGGCCAGAACGGCTCGGCAGGAGCCTCGCCCTCCCATATTGAGACAAAGCCTAGTACACTCGCTTGTTATTCAAAGTTGTTGTTCAGAATCATTTTCTGTAACTGTTTAGCCGTCTGCAGTTGGACTTGCATTTCGCTGCTGTTTTTTCGGCTGGTCGACCCCAACGGCCTTGTGCCGTTGGTGAGCGAGTCTATTGAGCTAAGGCCGGTATGTCATGCCGACGGCCGCTCCCTCCCCGCCGCCTTTGGCGGCGGGGAGGGAGCGGAAAGGGGGTTTTCATCACATGCTTTTTAGCTCGAGAGACTTGTTCACCCATGGGACAAGCCCATGGGGGTCCTTCAACCAACACGCGTTCTCCATTTGGCTAAAGTGTTACCATTATCTGAGTTTCGTCCTCGGATCTTGCCCGGCCACTTCGTCTTCTTCGGGACAGAGTCGCCGTTGCGTCAAAGTGTCTTAATGTACTCGATCAAATCGTTCAACTGGTCCTTCGTCATATCGTTGGTCACGCCATGCTGGTCGTTAGGGTTATAGCGAGTCCAGATCTCTTCGAGCGTATCCGCAGTCCCGTTATGCAAGTAGGGGGCTGAGTCGTAGATGTTGTTCAGGTGCGGGACATCAAAACGTGATTCGCGATCGAGCCACATTTTGGTTCCGACATTCTGGCGAGTTCTGTTCGTGTAGAGTGGTGGGAAATGGCAGTTGACACAGCGTCGCTCTTTCGGAATCAACCGCCCGTCGTTGGTTCGTGTCCTGAGGAACACGACCTTGCCACGTCGCTGCGCCTCGGTCAGTTCGGCTCCGAGGGGCCGGTAACGGTTGGGGGGACGCGGTATTGTGCAGATGTACGTGTCCAACGCGGAAAGCTCGGTCGGTGTGAAAGGTTGAATTCGAGTGAAGAAGACGGCCAGTCGAGGCCCACACTGACGTTGTAGGCTGGGGTTCGTTCCCTCCCACTTGAAGGGGGCCGTGTCGAGAATGCCGCGTAAGGTTCGATTGTCGACGGGGTTCGAGCCAATTCCATCCGGTTCGATATCGAATGTCAGGCCGTTTACATGGCCATCCGGATGGCACGTGTGGCAGGAGAACTGACGATGAAACGTGATGTTCGCGCTGTGAAATAAACGCTCGCCGTATCGCGTCTTGGTAATCTCCTTCGGCCCTCCGAGGTCAATTCGGTTCACGGCCTCGAGCGTCTTCAAATCGATAACCGTCAGCGAGTCATCGAGCGAGTTGGCTGCAAAGGCCGTTGTTCCGTCCGGCGTGATCAGCAGCCCTCGGGGGCTGTCTTTCGTCGGAATGTGCTTGACCACGAACTCCGTCGGCTTTCCACGGTGGTTGGGCAGCACGTGCTCGCGCTCGTCATCGGTCGCTTGTTCGACTACGTCGATTAACCGCTCGATGTCGATGACGGCAATCCGGTTCGACCCGGAACTTGTCACGAGGGCAAGCCGGCCATCGGGGGTTATCTTGACATCGGTCGGATCGGGAAAACAGAGATTCGGTTCGTCCAGTAAAACCTGGTCAACGCGGCCATCCTGCCAGATGATTGCCAGTCCATTGCTGATCGTCCACCCCTGCAGCAGCCTGGTCATTGGGACCAGCGTCTTGGTACGGTTTTCGGTTGCCAGCGCAAACTGGCCGCTCGGGTGCCAGGCCACGCCCATCAACAGGTTTGTTTGAGGGACTACCAACCGGTCCTCAACCACGGCTCGCTCGACGTCAATAACGGTGATCTCAGAGACGGGTGCCGTGCGAAACTTACCGAGTCGCGGCAGAGCGTGTGTCACAAGAATCCGTTTGCCATCGGGAGACAGGTCCAACGCCCATGGACTGCGACTTGCCTCCAAACGCTTGATCTCGTCGAGTGTCCCCGTGTCGATCACGGAGATACTGTCGGTCGAGGCGTTCAGGACGAAGAGCGTTTTTCCCGACTTGTCGGTTAACACGTCGTGCGGCTCATCGCCGACGCGAATCGTTTTTATGACTTTCCGGTCAGCAACCCGGATTACCGATAGGCTGTCATCAAGCCGGTTGGTCACATAGGCCCATTGGCCACTCGGGTGAAAGGTCACACCGGTCGGCTGCCTGCCGGTTTGGATTTCCGCGATTTTCCGTTGTGATTCAACGTCGATCACCGCAACAACATGTGACGCCTCGCAGGTTACATAAAGCTGTTGGCCATTGGGGGTCAACGCCATGTAGAGTGGGGTTTTGTAGTGAATCGCCGCAGTCGGTTTCGCGATTTTTTTGGGGTGGGCAATCTGTTGGCACGCCTTGTCGTAGTCAAAAGGCTTGCCATGTGCGTCGGCGTGGCATTTCATGCACGTGGCTTGGTTGACTTCTTTCAGGCCGGCGCCAACGGCCCCCTGGTGGTCACGCATCACAGCTTCCAAGGCGAATTCACTTCCGGCTCCGTGACAGGCTTCACAACTGACCCCTTCGGAAATGGCATGTGTGTCGGTGACGCCGGCAGGTTCCGTATAGACGGTCGTGTGGCACCTGAGACAGGCGGCATTTTTCAACGGATTGCCGCGGACGCCCGCTGCTTCGGCCATTTCGCGGGCGCGATCCGTCCCAAGTACTGCGTAGGCCCGGGCATGCGGACCACCGAGCCACTTGCTGTATTGATAGCCCATGTCGGGCCCTTTGTGACATTGACCGCAAGCATGCGAACCGATGTACTTGGCCCCGTTGGAGTCCTTCGGTTTGGGAAGTGACTTTGTTTTCGGATGCTTCCAAAGGCTGGGGTTTGGGTGCGCGATTTCGTCCCATGCCTGGTCGACGTCGAACTTACGGCTCTTTAACACGGCGACATGCGATCCCTTGACCTTGTGACAGTTCATACAGTCGGCTGTGGTCGGCATCATCAGCCCGGCAGCTCGGGCCGCTTTTCTGTCCGTCATGACCGATTCCGTCATGTACTCGCTGCCGGCTCCATGGCATTTTTCGCATTGAACACCGTCCTCGATGTGAAATGTTTCGTCTTTCTCCCATTCTTCTGCTTGCGAGCCCGTGGCATGACATCCGAGACACATGGCAGCCTGCTGAGGCTCTTGCGGGATACCACTCAATCGGGCGATTTCCTTGGCTTCCGGCTTGGCCAACGCGCTGTACGCCTTGGCGTGCTTCGAGGTCAACCAGATGCAGAACTGATAGTCCATTTCTTCGCCCTGATGACACTTCGTGCACTGAGTGACCCCGACGTAAATCGGAGTTTTCACTTCCTTTTCACCAGCGCCGGCCGAGCCGATCGTGATGCAAATGGTCGTCGACCAAAGGATCGCTGCAAGCGATCCTGACGGCAATCGGCAAGTCCGTTTATTTTCACGCATGGATTTACTTCGTATCTTCGATAATCGTGAGAATCTGGTCCGCACTTACGTTCACACGCCGCGTCTTGCGGCCATCCGGCCATCGTATCTCCACGTATTCGGCCCGCTCGGCACTGCCCAAACCGAAGTGCAGCCGAGGGTCTGCCTGGGACAAATAACCGCGAACCGGATTCGAGTCTTGGATCAAAATTAGATCGTTGGCCTTGACTGTTACGCGAGCGCCAATCGCATCCCGATGGCTCGATGGAAGCAGCGCACGAACTTTGAGCCAATGGTTCTTGTTGCCCCCGTCATTTCGTAGCAAACGGGGGGAATCGTTCAAGTTCGAGATCAGTAGATCCAGGTCACCATCATTGTCAAAGTCCCCGTACGTCGCTCCGCGTCCCACGTGCTTCTGGTGGAAATACGGGCCGGCTTCGCTCGCGACGTCCACAAAATGCCCTGTGCCATCATTTTTTAGAAGCACATCCTCCTCCGGAAACTCGAAATGAGCATTTCCGTTGGCGATGAAAATATCGAGGTGTGAATCGTTGTCGAAGTCAAACAACACCGCGCCCCAACCCGTGTATTGTCCACATGCGACCGCCAGTTTGGCCCGGGCCGTGTGATCGTCAAAGAACCCCTTGTTATTGATCATCAAGCACCCATAACCCATGTCGGGAATGTATACATCCATCCAGCCGTCTCGATTGACATCGCCAATAGTCGGGCCCATCGACGAGACACCTTGCCCACCTTCGCCGAACGACAAACCTCGAATCAGCCCGTCTTCCTCGAAACGGCCGGCACCCAGGTTGTGATAGAAATAATTACCCATCCCGTCGTTGGTAATGTACAAATCGATCAGGCCGTCGTTGTCAAGATCGGACACCGTTCCACTCATGCCTCGACCGTTCTTGTTGTGCAAGCCGGTCTCCCGAGTCACGTCGGTGAATGTCCCATCTCCGTTGTTGCGGTACAACACGTCAGGACGGCCGTTGTAACTGAGGGGGCCTGGGTACCCCTTGGCTGAATAGTATGCGCGAAACTTGCCCCGATCGTACTCAAGGTAATTCACAACGTAGACGTCCAGGTCCCCATCCTTGTCAAAGTCGAACCACGGAGCCGACAAGCTCCAAAGCGGATTGTCCAGGCCGGACTGCTTGGAGATGTCTGTGAATGTTCCGTCGCCGTTGTTTCGGTAGAAAACGTTCTTGCCATAGTTCAGCACATAAAGATCCAAATCACCGTCGTTGTCGAAATCAGCCGCGGAACAGCCTACACTGAAACTGCGATCGCCCACTCTGGCCTTCTCAGTCACATCGGTGAATGTTCCGTCACCGTTGTTTCGGTACAACTTGTTTGACAACTTGCCGCGATAACGGCGGCCCCGATTGTCGTTGACGTCCTTGAGCCAGCAACCACTCAAGAGGTAGATGTCCTGCCAACCGTCTCCGTCGAAGTCAAAGAACATGGCGCCGGCCCCCGTTCCCTCGACGATGTTACTAAGTTTGTCATCCCCGAATCGATGCCGAAAATGCAGCCCTGCCTTCTCGGTCACGTCGGTGAAACTGGGCAACTCCGCAGCCCGCCCACAGCGGACGCTTGTCGGCAACGCAATCAAGGTGGCACAGACAATCCAATACACGATTCGCTTCACTAGCTTGTATCCTTCAGTTGCTGGTTGCCGCCGTGGAATGACCGGAAAACGCGTCCGGTCCTGGAATCCCATCCCACAACGCGCCCATGTCGATCCATTCGACAAATGTCCGCTTTTCGGATTCTGTCAGCGGGGTAGCATTACCTTTCGGAATCTTCTTGAACCGATCGCCAACCGTTGTCGTGTCCCAGGGGCGGGATGTATTGCGATCAAAAAGGTGCCAGATCAATCGGCTCGTGCGGGCCTGGCCTGGATCGACATATCGGCCGAATAACGCCCCATATTGATTGGGTTTCGGCCGCTGTGGAGCACCCGCAGGCGGCTCTAGCAGGCCGAGATACGCCCGGTTGAAGTCTACCTTCTTCCCCGAACCGGATGCAAACGGCACTGCGGCTAATCCGCCATCCAAACGAGGGGCCGCGCCGTCCGCATCGTGACAGCCGACGCATTTCTTGTCGATAATCGGCATCACATCACGGCGAAAATCGACCGTCCGGCGACGATTGGCCGGCAGAGTCAACTGGACGGCCGGACGTTGCAACGCTTTGACAAAAACATTCTCCGGAGCCAATTCACCGTCCTCGTGGCAGCCGATGCACCCACGCCGCTCGCGATTCCTCGCCCAGATCCAACCGCAACTTCGTAACGCCATCCCGTTCTTGTCGAGCGTTTGAAGTTGGATCGATGTGTTGGCCGGAACTTCGATCTGAAATGAGCCATCCTCCATCACATCAAGCTCGCCCAAAATGCGACGCTGAACAATCGGTGGCAAACCGTTGCGCGAGGCTCCGGCAAACCACGGATCCCTCGGACCGGGCGGCGGCAAGTAGACATCAGAGTCGCTGTCGCCGGCCGCAATGCCCTCGAGCACACGCAAACGTCTGATCTCACTTTGTCCTAATTGCGTCTGGCCGCCAAGATCCGATAAAAAGACATCCATGCAATAGAACTTGCCGTTCGGGTCCTGCCGATTCACAATACTCGATCGACCGTCCGGTCGGTGTAACGATCGGACCGCCTTCGCTTGGATCTCGTGATACCCGGGATCGTCATAAACAGGCTGAACACTGCCACTGCGAGGATCGAGCAGACAAATTCCATGCGTAACTCGATCGTTGGCTCGTTTTCCTAGCGATCGGCGCGAAATCAGAGCACGCCCATCGGGCCAAGGCGATGGGCCGTAAAACAGCCCATCGGACGGTTTTGTGATACGACGGTATGTCTTCAGCGGGCGTCGAAAACTGACCGAACCAACGTGTCCGGACCCGTCCCATGCGAAACGGTGGGCCTCAATGAACAGGACCACGCCTCTGCTTGTAACACAAGGCATTCGCCGGTTGCGCGTCAGCGATGGTTCAGCAAACAAAGCGTAATCCGTGCCGTCGATGTTGATGCCGAATATCGACACGCGTCCCTCGGGTCCGTGACTGAGCAGGCCGCGTTGCCAGGATGCGTACAGGATTCGGCCATCGCCCATCAAGAAAGGGTCGCCATCATCCGACAGATTGTATGTGATCCGTTGGACATCACTTCCGTCCAGCTTACAGGAGTAAAGATGCCGCGCGACTCGGCGACCGTCCTCGGTCATCGTTCCGGCCAAATCACTGACAAATGTGATTTGATACCACGGATCAGGCGAATCGATTGTATACAACATCGATTGATAGCTCGGACATCGGCAATTACCTGCATTCCGAGTAATCTGGCGCAGGTGGTTTCCATCGAGTTCGATTTCGTAAATATTCCACGGTTCCGACTCGCCCCGCCGCCCGGCGAACAAGATCCGTTTGCCGTCAAAAGAAACCGACGGGTCGCTCGCACTTTCGAAGCCGGCCGTCAGCAGTCGCGTCTTTCCGTTTGGGCTCAGTAACATCACGCGGCCCGACGGCCCAAATGCCAAGTCCAGCCCGTAACTCACCGGCGAACCACCTGTCGGTTTTGCACTTGTCGGGGATGTTCCACCTGCCCGAAGTGGCTGGACTGGTATCTGCGTAAACACAATTGGCCAAGTGATTACGCTTGAGGCACCCTCAAAAGAAGGGGGACTTGATAACGCGGTCGGTGTAAGAGCGGCCAAAGTGAGCGCAGCAGCGAACAGACACAGCAGGACACGGTGGCCGCATCGCTCGCTCAAGGCAAATGCCATTCCCCGTAGCGATTCCCAACCGTGCCCGCCTGCCTGCTCATTTGTCCGCCAATCCGTTGCCATCGGCCGGCAGACGACAAAAGTCCCTCGTTTTCCCACGTTGATAATGCCGTACAGCCCCATGAGTTATGAACAAAAAATACCTATAACGTCAGTCTCCCTCAGGCGGGAAAATGTGTCAAGCGCGGACGTACAATCAGGTAAAGCAGTCATGTCTAATCGCTACCCGCCGCCGGCACTCAACGTCTGGGGGAAATGGCCCATTCCCGCCCACCACACTGGATTACGTGACGCGAAGGACAATTGTTTGTCCGATGCGATGGATTTCCAGTGGGGCTGGAACCTACGACACAAGACGTAGGCCCACGGACGAAGAGGGACGTAAGATGGGGTGGGCAAGTTCTCGAGTTCGGTCATGTTCTGCTGCGAGGTGGAAGCCGCCAGCTTTAGCTGGTGGAGCAGTCCCACAGTGAACCTAGCACGGCCGAGAGAGAATCGACAAATGAAGAATGCCCAGAAACCTTTGTCATTTGCCACTGGAAAGAGCATGACCCTGCTGCGCCGCCTCTCGGTGATAAATGAGTAATGCCAAATGACGTACCTGTTTAGTTGTCTGCAGTCGGATTCGTGTCAGCGCCCGGAAAAGCAGTCTTTTCGAGATGGCGAAACGCGGCCGGGAGGGCGAAGCTCCTGCTGAGCCTCTTGTTTTGGCGGCCAGAACGGCTCGGCAGGAGCCTCGCCCTCCCGTTTTGAGACAAAGCCTAATGATAAATCGGGCGCGAGGAAAACTCCAGTGATAACGCAATGGCGGACGAAAACGCCGTGAACGACTACGTACGGGCTAAGGTCTAGAAGGCGGCAAGGCCCGTTGCACTGGGGCGGACAAGTCGGATGTATCCGGCAGGCGAACTAAGTAGATATTGCCGCCCGTGTCCCCGACCAGGATGGCTCGAGGGGCGGACATCGCCACAACACGGCATATGTCGCCAGGGTTCACGTTCGGGATCGGCGAGCCCGAAAAAGTGACCTTGCCGGACACCAAATCCGTCACCTCCAACTGAGTGTCTCGCCGCACGGTTCGACCACCGATGATCAAGCGACTAGCTCCCGATAACAAAGCTGCACAGGCTCGGTTGGTTGTGATGTTCAGGACCGCTTTGCCATCAAGTGCGTCCAATACGTGAATACTCTGGTCGAATGTCACGACCACATACCGTCCGTCTGCCGAGAACTCCAGTCGCATCGGGATCTCGGGAAGCAGGGTGGCCGACGTTTGCTTGCCGGCTCCCAAATCAAAGGCGACCAGTTGCGGACGATCGGTGCCGACCAGCAGCGTCTGGCCGTCCGGTGACAGGGCCAGTGCGACCGGACTGCCTGGGCAATTGACGCGTTGCTGCCTTCCGCCGGTATTCCACACGGCAACATTGCCCTTATCCGGCCGGGTCAGTCCCAGGGCGTAGATTGGGTGCCGCTTTGAGCCGATGACACAGATGACCCGCTCTGTTTGTGCCAAACGCGACAGATTTCCGTTGGCCAGATTCCACAGACCCAGGTTTCGACCATCACCGGCGCACGCGGCGACTTGACTATCGCCGGCCAATGCCACGGATGCTCTGCGTCTGAAGAGCGTTGTGTTGCGTGAAAGCTCGTTCCCGCTGGCTAAATCCCAAACAACCATTTCTCCGCTGTCCAGACCGGCGATGACGATCCGGCCGCTTTGCCCCACCGACATCGACCAGATGCGAGCCGAGCCGGCATGGATCGACTGGAGCACGCCCGGTTTTCCATCTACCCAGGGCAACCATCGCGTTGTCGTGCAGAGCCATGGCATAAGCTTGGCCTGGATGTCTGAAAGTTTTTTATTCGCTTTCTTGCGTGAACTGGCCGACAGACCGCTCAACGCCTTGCTGTACCATTGAAAAGCACGTTGCCACGCCCCGATCTGCGACTCTTGGCTCTGTTGTTCGGCCCAATCGAACCAGCTATCCGCTACAACCATCTGTTTGCCGGGTTCGGTGGGGCCGGCAAGATCGTCGCTCGCTAACTGGACTAGATTGACGTCGCCGGACTTGGTCAACATGGTCAGGCCGGTGGACCAGTCATTTTCCAGAAAGCAAACGTATTTCCCCAAGTTCAGATTCGCCACGGGATCGTTGGGATCCTGAACAAGCGATTGTCTCGCCATGTTGGCGGCCGATGCCAGAGATCGAGCGAAACCAATTCGCCGTTTTTGCTCGCCCGCCGCACGCACCAGCCGCTTGTCACGAAACGTGCGTGAGGCGTTGCCGGCCGTGGCAGCTAGTTGTTCGGCAATTGCGAACTGGTCGTTCAAGCGAGCTTGATCCGAGAGATCGAATGCAGCCGCGGCCAGAATGCGACGCCCAATCGGCAGCTTCAGATTGCTGAGCAACTTCTTCGTTGTCTCCGCGTACAACTGCAATCGGTCGGTCTTGTAGAGCGCGCCAAGTCGCGCGGCGGCAGTCAAAGCAATGTTGACTTGGCCAGCTTGGATCCCCAACTCGCGAGCACGTTCCAGCTCGGCATAACACAACGCACTATCCGTTTCTGACTTGGCCGCATCGAGAAGTGTCCTCGCGAACACGACGCGTCCATTGACATTGTTTGCCGCCGACACGAGCAACGAAAACTGGGATTGAAGTTTACGAGATGCCTTTTTCAACACATCACCGGACGGCACTTCCGCTTTGACAACGACCGGTTTCGGTGTCGGTTCCTCGGGAAGTGCCGTAATCGTCGGTAGGGGACCGTTGTGCTGGACGAGCAAAGGAATATCGGCCGGTACTTCGTCCCGGGCAAATCGCCAGATCGAGGCCGCAATCGTCTCGGTACCCAACGGGGCAACCGATAGTCCCGTCATCAAATAGCCTGAATCGATCAGCTTTCGACACTCTTCGCGATGCTGCTCTAAATCGTAACCCGCCAAGACCGCCGTCTGGAGCGCTGTGCGATTGGCAACCGTATAACACGTCAACTCCTCCGGAGTGTCTGGGGCCTTTCGCATTGCCACAAGCGCCAGGTCAACGGGCCGGCTGAGATCGGCGAACAGCGGTTGATTCGGGCGAACCAAACCTGTTGTTTGAAACCAATTGGGCGCCTGAGATGTGCCAACTTGTTGCCAAAGTTGACACGCACGCTCAGCACCATCGCGATCAATAAACACGTGCATCGAAACCAAAGCGTAATCTTGACCGGGCGCGTCGGCCGGCATTTCCTCGTCCGCTCGCGTTAGTTTGTCAAACCACAAGCGAGTTAACCGTGTCGGTTCAGCATTCTTGACGAACAAGGCCAGGTAATGCGTCATGTTCCCGTCGTCCACGCCCGCCACGTCCACCGGCTGAAACTGCTGTTTGTTCAACTCATTCGTAACCTCGGCCAGCTCCCGAGCCGAGGCGCGCCTTTCCAGTTGCCATGGTGCGCTGTCACGCAGCCACACCGCGTCCAGAAGCACTTGGCCGTCCGCCAAATAGGGCCGAACTCGAATCGGCCGATACCCGGCCGTACCCATCGACTGGGCCAAGACATCGAGACTGTCCAGCTTCAGCGATTGGCACATTGCCATTCGGTCGGAGATCAATCCAAAGGCAGCGTCGATTTGCCTGCGAGCGAGTGGGTCCACAGGCTTGGGCGGTACGACCGAACCCGCTCCGTCACCCTGCTTCTTCTGCTCAGGTGCCGGTACTACCGGCTTTCCGGATGCCTTCGCGTCGAGGGGCTTGACCATTTTCTCGCGAGGTTGTTTTTCGCCTTCGGTCGACTCGCCATCGAGATTCGTGGGTGGAACTTGCGTGCCGACCGCTCCCTTGTCGGGTGGAAAATCGGGGGTGCCCGCGGAGGTTGTTTCGTCGATTGCAACCACCCCCTTGCCATCCGGCCCGTCGGGTGCGGATCCGTCGTCCGGTCGAAAGAACGGCTGCAGGGCGACGGCGACTACCAGAAGCAGCAGCAGCAGAGCGATAGAAATACCGACGACCTGCACGCGACGACTCTGCCAACCAAAATAAGCCGTGCCTCGCCGGATTGCCTGCACGGCAAGCGATTTGCCGGACGACTCGGCCGAATCCGATTGGCCGGAACTCAGTGCACCAGAATCCGCTTCCACCGCGATTTCCAACTGAGCTCGAAGAGCCCGGTCGTACTTGGCCCTTTTGACGGGATCCAGCAGACAGATCTTTGCCCGTGCGACTTGGGTCAGCAACTCCTGCGACTCCCTGGATCGCTCGCCCGTTTGAAACGTCCGCAGATGCGTCATTATTCGGTCAACAGCGTTTTGAATCACATCCGGATTGGGTTCGTACAACTGCAACGACAGCAGCCGATAGTGATTCGGCGGTTGCTCGTGCGGGGGGATACCCAGCCATTGATGATAGGGATCAAACGCTTTTGACATCGCTGTCCAATCCATTGGAAGAATTAGGCAAATAGAGGGGCACATTCCAGTCTACTCCGGTTCTGTGTAACATTCCAGAGCATGTCATTCCCGTTTACTTACCCGCGCGGCAGCAAATCCGCCAGACAAGACGCGCCCGGCACCGGCGCCCCACACCCCATTCCGAAAAGAAGCCGCCTGCTTTAGCTGGCGGAGCAGTCCCACAGTAAACCTACCGACACCGGCACCCCACACCCCATTCCGAAAAGAAGCCGCCTGCTTTAGCTGGCGGAGCAGTCCCACAGTAAACCTACCGGCACCGGCGCCCCACACCCCATTCCGAAAAGAAGCCGCCTGCTTTAGCTGGCGGAGCGGTCTCACAGTAAACCTACCGACACCGGCGCAACAACACCATGTGCACGGAACTAGAGAAATTGCCCAGCCCAACTTCGCCCTCCTGTTTGCTGGCCCGCGTTATGATCAAAGCTCTTTGGGCACGACTGAATCGAGTGGCAATGGTAATACGGCAGGTTGGTCGTCGGATATTGCGAGACCTTCAAGAACCATGAACGGGCACGTTTCCAAAAACTTCCTCGATTTGACTTAACTCACTCCTGTATATCTGCCGAAACAACAGACGGTGCCGAAACCCCGGTATATCACACGCGATCACCGGCCACGCAATCTCAAGGAGGAGAACCGGTGGGAACTTTCGTTACAAAGCTGATCGTTTTCGCCTCGGTCGCCGGACTTCAGCCGCCGACCGGCGAGGTATGCGACCGAGTCGACCTGATCGAAGTCAATCATTTCTACGACGCCAAGGGGCAACTGGTCCTCGATCAGCTGATTTTCTACGATTGGTGTCCGGAAAAATCACACTATGACGTTCGGACATGGCGTCTGCTGAAAAGCCCGATACAGATTCCGCGGCGCGAGCACCGGACGGGGCAGTTTGTCGCAATATGGCGGGATGGTAAAGTTTTACGCAAGGTTCTGGCCCGTTCCGTACGCGAATCATGGACGCAATACGATCCGGAAATGGTCGAGCGTGCTTTCTTGGCTCGCGACAAACGCCGCGACCTGCAAACGGCAATCGCCAGTCGGCCAACAGCAGGGCCCTCTCGCCAAGCTCCCGTCATTCAACGCGGTTCACAGCGTTAGGCTGGGCTGGTCAAGAACTCGAACTTTGGGCAAATTGGAGCCGTTAGGATTCGCCAATCAATAACTGTCGCACTCTTCCGCGTGCAGACCCCCATGGGCTCGTCCCATGGGTGAATCAGGCTCGCAGCTAAAGAGGATCGCCGCACGAACGCCCCCAGTAAACGGCTACGAAAAATGAGACGCGGCGCGCCGAGCGCTGATGCGAATCGAGCCTCCGTTCCCCGGCCTCCCAGCATCGGTGGCCGCGTCTGCTGTCTGAATAATCAAGAAAACGGGCCCCGATCCATCAAAAAAGTCAAAACTTTTTGGCCGGCCCCGCCGGTAAGCCCCGTGGGGAGCCTTTCTGGCTCGCGGTGGCGGCGGCCTTCAGCCACGAGCGATCCTGATCGCACCCGCTACCGGTCGAAGAACGAGGCTGACAAATCGCGGTGGATATCGCCGGCCCTCGGTCAGATGCCGCACAATGCGTTGCCGATACGGCTGGCAGCCGGCCAGTAAACCTCCCGCCATCGCTAACGTATAACGATGGGGCTCGACGTCCATGCGGCGCCCGACGGCAATGACCAGGTCGGCCATATGGCCGGCCGCGTCATCAAGGATGCGTTGTGCCGTGGGATCACCCTTGCGAGCACACGCAGTGACACAAGTCGCAAGCGACGCGATTCCATCACGAGGCGGCGCGGGCTTGCAGAGCGTGGGAACGAGGTCGGCCACATCCGTCAATCCAAGATGCTGTAACACAGCTTGACTCAAGGTCGTTGGCCCGCAGCGCCCGTCGGCCGCCTTAGTCACTGCCCGTAATGCTTCCACGCCGACCGCATACCCACTCCCCTCGTCACCAAAGACGTATCCCCAACCGCCAACGCGCGTCGCCACTCCATCCGGCGACAAACCGAATGCGAATGAGCCGGTTCCCGCGATCAAGGCAATTCCGAAACCGGTGACCGTTCCGGCTTGCAGAACGGCATGCGCGTCGTGCACGACCTCCACGCGCCGAGCGAACTGTTGATCGGTGCACCATCGCTGAATGGCCTTTTGCATTTCCGGAACGCCGGTGCCCGCAATGGCCAAACATATTCCGGCTACCGGCTGCGGTGTCAGACCTGCGTCTTCGAACGCACCTTCGATCGCCGCTCGAACGCTCTGACCGGCCGCGTCGACGCCGACGGCTCGCGGATTCGATGGGCCTCCGGTGCCCTGGCCGAGCGGAGATACGGGAGCGGCGGGATCTGCCAAGGCCAGCCAGGCCAAGGTCTTGGTCCCGCCACCGTCAACGCCAAGCACGAGTGATCTGTTTGTGTTCGTCATTGGTTTCTACGCAGGAATGCCTCCAATGAAGTCCGATGGCACAAGCTCTGCCCGTGCCGACGTGTCCATCGGCCCACCGATACGCGGGCACTCGGTGGGGAATCGGGACAGGGAATCTAATGTCCGAGAGTAACGAACTGGATATCCGCGTGGTTTAGGTTGATCCACTGCAAGGCCTGGAGTCCGGTAAGAGCCAAAAGGCGGCGGAGGAGTGTTTCCATCGCTTCGATTTGTTGGGTCACGGCCGTAACGCGAAAGGCCACCCCGGGCGAGTGGATTTGGAATCGCTGGGTCCCCAGCGACAAGCCATCGCGGCTCATTGCCAGTCGCTGCAAGATCTCTGATTCGCCGCCGCAGAAGTGCGTGAGTGCCTGCGCGTATAGCTTGAAATCCAAAAAAGCACCCCAATCGGCAAGCAGTTCTACGATGTTTCCAAAGCACGCCGCAAATGGCCTTCGGCCTGTTCGAGCAACTGGCGAGCGACCTCCGCATCGACGTGGCGAGACTGCGCGACCACGGCCGTTTTTACCTCGCCACCGCATCGCTCCAAGAGCACTTCCGCCTGCTCGCTCGACAAGCCGGTCAGCATCGATACGATGCGGCGTGATCGTTCCATTAACTTCAGGTTCGTCGCACGCAGGTCGACCATCAAGTTGCCGTATGTCTTGCCGAGCCGAACCATGGTACCGGTCGTCAGCATGTTCAAGACCAGCTTCGTTGCCGTGCCCGCTTTCATGCGTGTCGAGCCGCTGATTACTTCGGGACCGACAACCGGAGTGATCATGCACTGAGCGACTTTTGCCAGCTCGGAGTCCTGATTGCAGGTGAGGCCGATCGTGGCCGCGCCCATACGGTGTGCGTACTCAAGCCCGCCGATGACATACGGCGTGCGCCCACTGGTCGCGATCCCGACTAGCACATCGGATTCACCGAGCTGGTGGTTCTGGAGGTCACGGACCGCATATTCGGGATGATCTTCAGCCCCTTCGATAGCTCGGGTCAGCGCGTCGGGCCCCCCGGCGATGATGCCGACAACCAGCTCTGGGGACGTGTTGAAAGTCGGAGGACACTCGGCCGCATCCAAAACGCCAAGCCGACCGGACGTGCCGGCTCCGATGTACAGCAGGCGGCCACCTCGCCGCATTCGTGCCACAATCGTGTCAACGGCCTGTGCGATCACTTCCGCTTGCTCGGCCACGGCATCTGCGATTTTCGCATCCTCGCGATTGATAAGCTGGACGATTTCTAAAGCATTCAACCGGTCAATTGACTCGGAAGCCGGGTTTCGCTGCTCGGTGGTCAGATGATTCAGCATCAGTTCTCGCTGGGGTTATTGAGGGTGTGGGCAACCAAATCGCAATAACATCGCGAATCGGCGTTCATTCATAATCTCTGACAACCGGGCCCGCAAACGGCTCCGGTTCTCGTAATGGCGATCGCACGTCCTGGCCAATCGCAAAAAGCAAATGGAAAAAGGGCCACCCCGAGTTGACCTTGGGTGTGTTGTGCCCGTACAACCTTACGGGGTGGGGCCACGGTGTGTATTGGATATCTGTGCCCGCTTTTCGGCGCCGACGCGACCTGAGGCAGCTAAGGATTCGCCAATCAATAACTGTCGCACTCTTCCGCCTACAGCCCCCCATGGGCTCGCCCCATGGGTGAATCAGTCTCGCAGCTAAGGAGGATCGCCGCACGAACGCCCCCCAGTAAACGCGACAACAATTGATCTGCCGGTCCTAAGCCATAACTCATGATCAATGTGTTCCGATCGGCAGTTCCCAATTGGGTTGCAATTCGGTCTGGTTATCCTATAAATCGCCTTCTGCTCGCACGGCCTTCAGTGTAACCGCGATCCCCGGTTGTTCGCAAACCCCGACAGACATAAACCGAGACAAATGAACTTTCACTTGGCAATAAGCGGGTTAGACGCATCGATTCTGGCCATCTATTTGGTGGCTGTTGTTTTGTTCGGCGTTTGGATTGGGCGCGGACAGCATGACATGACCGGCTATCTGCTGGGCGGACGCGACCTGCCCTGGTGGGCCATTTTAGGGTCCATTGTCGCTACGGAGACGAGTACGGTTACGTTTCTGAGTGTGCCCGGTATGGCTTACGCTCGCGACGGGGACATGCGGTTTCTGCAATTGGCCATGGGAATGATCATCGGGCGATGGCTGATTGTCCTTTTGTTGTTGCCCCAGTATTTTCAAGGCAAGCTGTTTACCGCCTACCAGGTCCTGCATCAACGATTTGGTGGCCCCACGAAAGACGCCGCGTCACTGATGTTCCTGGCGGCCCGTAACATCGGAGATGGTTTGCGTCTGTTTCTGACGGCGATTGTGTTGGAAAAAGTGGTTGGTGTGCCGCTGCCCGTTTGTGTCGTGCTGGTCGGGTTGCTGACGATTGGCTACACGTTTTTCGGCGGCATCAAGTCGGTTGTCTGGAACGATTGCATTCAGTTCATCGTTTACGTGGGGGGTGGGATCCTGGCGTTGGTGATTATTGCCAATCAGTTGCCGCAGGGGTGGGACCAGCTGATCCAGTTTGCCCGTGAAAACGACAAATTGCGAGTTTTCCATTTCCAATGGGATCTTTCCGCTCCGTTCACTTTCTGGTCGGGTATGATCGGGGGCGCTTTTCTGGCGCTTGGCACGCATGGGGTGGATCAGATGATGGTTCAACGTTACCTGTGCGCTCGCAGCCAGCGCGATGCGGGCCGCGCGCTGATCGCCAGCGGATTTGTCGTTTTGGCTCAGTTCGCTCTGTTTCTGATGCTCGGCATCGCACTCGCATGCTTTTACGCCCAGTATCCTCCAGGCACACCGTTCAAATCGGGAGACCGAGTCTTCGCCACGTTCATTGTCACGCAGCTTCCGGCCGGGATCGGCCTGATTGGGATCATTCTGGCTTCGGTCTTCTCGGCGGCCATGTCGACCCTTTCCAGCTCACTCAACTCGTCCGCGTCATCGGCCGTCAACGACCTATACTTGCCGCGATTGAAGCGGCCGGCGTCCGAGCGGCACCAGTTGTGGGCAAGCCGCATCTTCACCGTACTGTTCGGCTTCGCGCAAATCGGCGTTGGAATCGCCGGCATGTATGTCAGCAAAACGGTGGTCAACGAGGTGTTGGCGATCGCGGGCTTTACGGTTGGCGTTTTACTGGGAGTGTTCGCGTTGGGAGTTCTGACCCAGCGTGTCGGCCAGAGGGCGGCTCTGGTGGGACTCGTTTCCGGCCTGACCACCCTGACACTGATCAAGTTTGTTGTTCCGTCGATCTGGCCAGCGATTCAAGTTGCCTGGCCCTGGTTTGCATTGATCGGAGCCAGCGTTACTTTCGCGGTCGGACTTGCCGCGTCATTGATCTGGCCTCGGATCGAGGAGGATAGCTAGTGATGTCGTTTCGCCGATTGGGATTTTGTATTGCAGGTTCGCTTGTTGCCACACTGCTGGCCGCCAGTGTCGGACGCGGCGACTCGCCGCGCCGTGGCAAGGACGCACCGGCCGGGTCAAAACAAACGTCCGAGGATGTTGTTAAGATCTTGCCTTCTTCGAGTGTCCTTTGCGGCATCGATGTGCTCCAGAAAGATGGCTTTCGTTTGCTGCATGGAAAACGGGTTGGACTGATCACGAATCAGACCGGGATCAACCAAAAAGGTGTTTCAACGGCCCAGTTGCTCCACCAGGCCCCGGGCGTCCACCTGGTTGCCCTCTTCAGTCCCGAGCATGGCCTGGAAGGCAAGCTTGATATTCCCCGGATTGGCGATACGCAGGATTCGACTACCGGTATTCAAGTCTACAGCTTGTATGGCGAGACGCGTCGACCAACTGCCGACGCGCTGAGCAGGCTTGATGTGCTGGTGTTCGATATCCAGGACATCGGTTGCCGATTCTATACGTATATTTCGACGATGGGCTACGCGATGGAGGCAGCGGCCAAACAGGGGGTTGCCATGGTCATTCTCGATCGGCCGAACCCCATCAACGGCATCTTGGTGGAAGGGCCCGTTCTGGACGCTGGTCGCGAGTCGTTTGTCGGTTACTATCCGATCCCCGTGCGGCACGGCATGACAGTCGGCGAACTGGCGCGACTGTTCCGCCATGAACTCGACCTTGCACTGCAACTGACAGTCGTGCCGGTTCGGGGCTGGCGGCGAACGGACTATTTTGAGAAAACGGGGTTGCTATGGGTTAATCCATCACCCAATATGCGTTCTTTGAACGAAGCGGTCCTCTATCCCGGCATCGGCTTGCTGGAGACGACGAACCTGTCTGTGGGGCGAGGGACGGACAGACCGTTTGAAGTGATCGGGGCGCCGTGGATCGATGGCATTCGGCTTGCACGGCACCTGTCCGCAGCCGGTCTGCCGGGCGTTGGATTTGTCCCCGTTCGGTTCACACCTGAAAGCAGCAAGTATGCCGATCAGTTGTGTGGTGGACTCTCGATCGTGATTACCGATCGGAAAGTGTTTCGGTCGGTGGCAACCGGATTGGAGATCGCTATTCAGTTGCGGCGTTTGTACCCGGACAAATGGGAAATCAAGGGTTATGATCGTTTACTCGGAGACAAGACAACGCTGGAAGCGGTGGCGCACGGCAAACGACTTGACGAAATCCAGACCCTGTATCAGAGTGAACTTGAGCGTTTCAAAGGTGACCGTGCTCGCTGGCTCTTATACAAGTAAGTCCCGTGTGTAATACGCTAGTTTTCGTTTGTCGGCTCCGCCCAATCGTCAGTCTGTCACGATCTGCTGGCGGGGGAGTACTTTGCGTTCTATTGTTTATCGTCAGCAGTCCACCCGCGCATGGGCGACCGGCGCCGCAGGCACCGGCATTCCCCGCCGGTGTCCCGTTTTCCGATATGCTGCAACAGATGTTCAACGGGACAAGCAAGCAGCAACGCGCCGAACTGGCTAAGGTTCACGTTTCGCCAGCCGAGCAACGTCAGTTCGGAACGCGCGCGGCTCAGGCCTATATTTCTCGCCTCCGTCGGGACGGAACGAAAGTGGTCGACCGCGGTCGGGATGTCAAGTATCTGCAGAGTCTGGTTCGCATCTTGAAACCGCAAATGCAGAACGCCAGGCAATACCCTCGCATCACGATCTACGTTGCCGATACGCCAAAGACGGATGCCCGAAGTTTCCCCGGAGGAACGTTGATTGTCTTTCGGGGAATGATCGATTTTGCCGGCAGCGAAGCGGCACTGGTCTGTATCTTGGGACACGAACTGTCGCACATGGATCACGGACACCAATTGCTTGCGTTACGTACCTGGAAACTGGCCCAATCAACCTGGAAGCCGAGGAACGGGCCGAAGCAACTGGAACAAATGATGCACAACGGAATGCTGCTCGGCAGTCTGTTTGCCCACCCGTACCATCCCGAGCAGGAAGCGGAAGCAGACCTGGACGGCACGACCTGGGCCTATCACTCCGGATACGACCCTCGTGAGTTTGCCAAAATGTTTCTGCGATTGCGAAAGAGGGATGGTGCCGCGGACGATGCGATCCCACTGTTCTTTCGGTCGCATCCGAGTCGGCCGGACCGATACGAATCAGTGATGCGCCAATAC
>JAJSAJ010000700.1 GCA_024274855.1 Planctomycetota bacterium
AAATGGCCAAGCAGCACGTTCGTTTCGTGGCACGATTCGGTTCAAGTGTTTTTCCGTCGCACCACGCCACGAATAATGCAGCGGTTTCGTGCCGAAACCGAAATCAGATTGTGTTGACTTCATCAAGTAATCTCCGGTATTCAGTATGTGCCGTAGCCAGACCGTTCTGCTCGGGCCGGTTATGATGCACGGCTGCTGCATGATGCGGCTCCTTGAAGCCTGATTGAGAACCAGCCGACAATTATATCATGAGAAGGGACAGCCACATGGCCCGAAAAGCGAGCAGCGGTCAAGAAATTATTAGGCAGGTCCCCCACACTTGAGTCCTTGTTTCTCTGCGTTTGACGGACGCTCACGTCCGTCGGTGAACGGCATTGGATCTTGCCTTCATTCACCAAGTTCCAATACACGAGCCAGCCCGTCACCTATCCGGGTCCTTCTGTAAAACCCCCACGCGGCTTGCCCGTGGGTGAATCAGTCTCGCAGGCTAGAACGTGGTGCGGTGTGAGGAGACCCCCACGCGGCTTGTCCCGTGGGTGAACCAGTCTCGCAGGCTAGATCCGTATTCGCATAAAACAACGTTCCCGGCCGAGCGGATACCGGACTATCTCGGAACGCCACGTGCGCTCCAGAAAGAAACCCGTGGCTAGTGGCGAACCAATAGCAACGATCTCACGGCATGGTAGCCGGGATCTGCGGCTTGGCGTTGAACGATCTATCGACAGTTCGGTACATGTAACGAAAGGCAAGTCGAGCAAAGGGGCTCGGGTGTCGCCGTGACATAACACAGGCACCGCAGCAACGCTACGATCATTCGGATCATCGAGGCACCTGCAGGCGGCCTCTATAGGCATGAGGTTCGATTCGATTTAGAATCAGGTAGAATCACAGTGTGGAACCTGTGCGATGCGTTATCCCCGGGTCGACCGTGCCCGGCGCAACCTATCACAGGATTGCCGACACGAGCAACACGCCGTGGGCGTTGTTTGGGGCGCGTTGGTCTTGCGTAGGTCTGATAAAGGGCACCGACCATTCGCCCCGTTTCCTCTATCGCTTAACACGAGGATCTTTTGTGAATAAAATTGCCATGTCATCGCTCGTTCTCTGTTCACTGGTCGGTTTGCATTCTGCAACAGCTGAGCAGTCCGCCGACGGACTCACGATGTGGTTTGCCAAGCCTGCCGAATCCTACGGGCTGAAAAGCCCCTTGCAAAGCTGGAAAGTGGAGAATCCGAAACGCACGAACAAGCGGAACCCGGACCAGGCATGGGAAAAATATGGCCTGCCGCTCGGCAATGGGTTTATCGGTGCGATGATTTACGGTGGGACGTCGTACGAAAGAGTTCAGCTGAATGAACACAGTCTTTGGAGTGGTGGGCCCGGGTCGGAGGGATTCACTCACGATCTGAATAAACACGACGCGCACAAACACCTCGCCGAGATTCGGGCTTTACTGCTTAAGGGTGATAAGAAAAGCAAGCAAGCGGCTCAGATGCTAAGCACGGAGCATCTGCGCGGTCTCGGGTCCGACGACCGTGATACGGCCGACAGGAACTTTGGGCGCTACGAGACGTTGGGCGAGTTGATCATCGAGACCGGTCATCCGACTGACGAGAATATCCGTAACTATCGACGCGAGCTCGATCTCTCAACCGGCCTGCATACGGTCAGCTATGAGTATGCCGGGACTTCTTACACGCGTCAGAGTTTTTGTTCTTATCCAGACCGCGTGCTGGTACTCAATTTCTCGGCGAGCCAGCCGGTTCAACAGAGTTTGCGACTTAAGTTTTTCACGCCGCACAAGATAACACCGACCGTGGCCGAAGGGGTCTTCATCGCTTCAGGTAAGGTAGCGAACAACGGATTGCAAATTGACGCTCGCATTGGAGTCGTCCACCAAGGAGGAACGGTTTCTGTGTCATCCAAGGGCATTCTGATAAAAGACGCGGATAACGTTACGTTCATGCTGGTGGCCGGAACGAACTACGTACAAAATTATCCCGGATACCGTGGATCGCACCCGGCCAAGACCAATGCGAAGACGCTCGCTGTCGCAATGCTCGATGGATTCGAGAGACTCAGAGAGCGTCATGTTGCCGACTACCAACGTCTGCATGGTCGAGTGAGCATTGATCTTGGAAGCACTCCCGATGCGGTGCGCAGGCTTCCACTCGATCAGCGGGTGAAGTTGAATAAGAAAACGGCAGATCATGATCTAGAGGAGCTCTACTTTCAGTTTGGGCGTTATTTGCTGATCGCCAGTTCCCGGCCCGGTAGCCTTCCCGCGAACCTCCAGGGGATCTGGTGCAATGAGATCGTACCAGCCTGGAATAGCGACTATCACCACAATATCAACCTTCAGATGAACTACTGGCCGAGTGGCCCATGCAATCTACTCGAGTGCCAGGAGCCACTGATCATATACACGGATTCGCTGCGCAAACCGGGTGCGGTTACGGCCAGAGCCTATAGCGATGCCCGCGGTTGGACGGCAAACCTGTCGGGAAATGTGTGGGGTTATACGGTTCCTCACCCGGGAAAAAATCGCCCACGGTTTTGGGCCTATTTTCCGCTCGCCGGAGCATGGCTCTCAACCCACGCTTTCGAACAGTATGCCTTCGGAATGAATATCGATTACCTCCGCAATCGCGGTTGGCCAATTCTGTCGGAAACGGCCGATTTCCTGGTCGATTACCTCCACGAACTGCCTACCGGCGAGCTCTCAAGTATTCCGAGCTGGTCCCCGGAACATGGCCCCATTTCGCTCGGCACGACGTCCGATATTGCCATGGCACGTGAGGCGTTGAAGGACGCCGTTTTGGCGGCCGAGGCGATTGGCGAGACGGGACCTCGCGTCAATGCCTGGAAATCCACCATGGCTAACCTAGTTCCTTATCAGGTGGGCCGGCACGGCCAATTGCAGGAGTGGTATGAGGATATCGACAATCCCAAAGATCGGCACCGTCACTTGAGCCACCTCTTCGGCCTGCATCCGGGAAGTCAGATCAGCACGGTTCACACACCGGAACTGGCAAAAGCGGCCAAGACCACGCTCACACAGCGCGGCGACGGTGCGACCGGCTGGTCCATGGGGTGGAAGATCAACTTCTGGGCTCGCATTCACGATGGCGATCACGCTTATCTCTTGCTTCGCAATTTGCTCAAAAACGGGACGAACCCGAACCTCCTCGACGTGCACCCGCCATTCCAAATTGACGGAAACTTCGGCGGCTGCGCCGGGATTGCGGAAATGTTGCTTCAGAGCCAGTATCGAAACGACGGTGGCGAGATTGACCTGCTTCCCGCTCTCCCCAAGGACTGGCCTTCCGGCTCGGTCCATGGCTTACGCGCTCGTGGCGGATTCATCGTCGACATCAACTGGAACGAAAACAAACCCGCGCGAGTGAGGATTCGGGCAACTAAGGCCGGCAAACTGACGGTTCGCTTTCGAGGAAGCGAAAAAACTCGCCAAATGAATGCGGGCGAAGTGTATCGTCTGACACGCCAGCGTGTTAGCGCCGAAACCGAATAGGGAACGCCCTCGCCGCCTCGGCCGGCGAATCTGGTCCCGACTGGCAAACGTCGCTCACCGTCCATGCGAGGCTACTTGGTCCCCGTCGCATAGAAACCGTTTAACGCCAAGCCGCAGACGCTGGGTTCTAGCCTACGAGACTGATTCACCCACGGGATAAGCCGCGTGGGGGTCTTGCCTGGGTGGAAGTCTACGGATCCTTCGGTCGTGATTGCCAACTGACGCTGTGCAGCAGAGTCACTTCATCACACGCGATCACCGGATAGTCACGAACGGTGATGGTCGATGGCCCAATAGATTCAATCTCGTATCCCGTTCCACCTGCCAAAATGTAACAGCCTGTCATGCTTCTGGCCCTGTTCGCCACATCCGTCTGACGACTGTTCAGCTCAGGCACGTTTGGCAACCGGTCAGCCAACTGGAACGTTCGACCGTCAACCGATTTGACCTTCACGGTGGATGTGGCAAGCTTCCGCTTCAGCTTCACATCACCACACTCGAGTCGTGTCCCGGCCAGCAAATAGGCATGTTGTACTTTGCCACTCGCGTCGCGTGACACGAATCCAAACTGTCCAGAGATATTCATCGAATCGATGTCGCGAAGTGTGGCGTCCAATGAGGATACAATCAAGTCCGTCCGGTCAGCCAATTTCACTTCAACGGCAACGGTTCCCATCTCGGAATCGTTTTGCAACAGGCGAGCAGACAATACGGGCGATTCGCTTTCCGCATAGGGCACGATCACCGTAACGTATTGACTCGACGCTTTGTTGCTGTTGCCAACACGTTCGGCCAGCAGTTGCTGAATCGGCGCCGCGTTAAGCTCGCTACCTCGATCACTTCGCCAACCGGGCGCATCGGCAACGATCAACCGGTCGATCTGATTTAAGACCATCAAGTCCATTCGCCAACCTTGAGACTCCCAGGTTGCCGTGAACGGTTCATCCGGCACAACGGTTCGCAGATTGCCAAGCCACTTGATCTTCTCGCCGATTGGTTGGGGTTTCTGCGTGCTCAATGCGAGCAGGCGGCCGTTTCCCTGAAAACCATATTGATGTCGCTTGCCGCCGTGCACGCGAAAGATGTCAACAACGTAGCTGTTTCGCCCCGGTATTTGGACCATTGCGCAGGTGCGCTGATAGCGATCACATTGAGCGTATGCGCTGGCCGAGGCCTGGACTACTTCGATCCCAGGTGCGACGCCGAACAGCTCCAATCGAGACTGCCGATCCTTCGCGTTCTGATTACCGCCATCGACAGTCACGATATTATGTGCCCTCGTGCTCTTGGTCCAGGCATTGCGCGGATCATCCCAGATATAGCCGCGGTCCGAGGCCAATTCCTTGCCGCCGGCAAAATAGATGATGCCCAGCGTGTCGTAATGCCGATGACCGTGCATCGAATATCCGTTCAGGTAGAACGCCGTGTCACCATTCGGCTCACCTGCTCGGAGCACAGCAACGTGCCACCCGGGAAACCACTCGGTCCGCAATGGCAGCGATGCATCGGACGTGGCCTT
>JAJSAJ010000701.1 GCA_024274855.1 Planctomycetota bacterium
ACGGTCTCGCCCGTACCAGGCTTTGTTCCTCGTGGTCCGCATCCTGACGGCCATAGCTACTATCGTGACTCGTCCCGCGACCAACACGCTGCGTTGACCGAGGTAGTGTGGCGATACGGCCGCAGTGCGTTGGCGACGGTGGACGATCGTCAGTTCATTGCCCACGAGTTGGATGAAATGGCTCGACGCATGGAGGCCAACGACTGGAAAATCCTGGTCGAAGACGGAAGCCACATCGCGCACGTCGGCTTCAGCTGGAAACAGGCAACACCAATCGGGGCGATCTCCTTGCTTTCCTTTCTCGCGATTGTGGCCGATGCGACAGGGGATTCGCACTGGAAGGATACTTATCGTGAATACTCGAACGAGAGAGACGCATTCCGTTGGCGCAGATTGCTCGATCCAAACGGCGTGGCGCACTGGAAACCGTTGACACTCTACAGCAACCAGTTCACACAGGCACTGCTCGCGTTGAAACGAGTGGAAACGGATCGCGATCGCAAGGATCAGATTGCTGAACTCCAGCGGCGGATCGCCCGCCGGGCCCTGGATTCGAACGTCTTCGATCCCATCTATTGGCGTCGCCTCGACTGGGCCGGCAGTGAGGCGAACAATGTTGCCACGGAGCGTCTTGCCGTTCTTGGGCTCTCGATCACGAAGCCACGCAACGTGCTTCAGCTTTTCCAAACGCATGATCCGGCCTGGATGAGATCTAAAAACGGGACACTGCGGTCGACAGCGGACAAGCTCTGTTTCGGAATCCCCACCGCCGCTTTCCACATGGCCTTGACAAGCGAGGCTCCAGAACTTGTTTCTGAAGTTACTCCGGCCGTGCGGCAAATGGTCCGCACCATGCTCGAGCATGGGCAGGAGTACCATCAGGGCGAGAACTTCAACCGGACGGTTGTCCTTGGCCTGTTGCTCTGGGCAGCGGAAGTTCGCAAGGATTCCGGGAGACCATCCTGCGACGACTCATCGACGCTCTCTCAGTTGGGAATTGGACCGTCGATGGACGTCGATTTCCAAAATGGCCTGCTTTATGCGATTGGCGATGGCGGGCTCCAGGTGGTCAGCGTCTCCGGCGCCGACTCGCCACATGTGCAGGGGAGCCTTGGTGGTTTGGGGCATGTCCGCCAACTGTGTGTTGTCGACACGGTAGCTTATGTAACGTCCAGGGAAGACGGTCTGTATCTTGTAGATGTCTCTTCACCGGAACGGATGAAAGTTCTTGCACACTACGACACGATCGAATTGGCGACGGGGATTGCGGTAGCGGGTGATGTGGCATTTGTCGCTTGCCGTACGGCCGGTGTTGAGCTTATTGACATCTCGTCCCCCAAGCATCCTTCGCACCTGAGCACCCTTCGCACCGGTGAGGCTCAATCGATTTGTGCCCGTGGCAACGTTCTCTATGTGGGTGTATGGGCATCGGCGGAAATGGTTATCTGTGACGTGTCCAATCCGTATCGGCCACGCATCCTGTCGCGAACCAGGCTGAATGGCTATGGAGATGGCGTCGACGTCCAGGGCGACTACTGCTACGTTGCCACGGGGCACCATGCCAAGAGCGAACGCCACGCGAAACCTGGAGACCCCGGGTATGGGCGCGGCCACGGCTTGGAGATATTCAACGTTTCGAACCCGAGCAAACCGGCATTCGTAAATCGTGTTTCGTTCCCACCTTTTTACCGAATCGGCATGGACATGTGGGAGGTGAGGGTAACCGATCGGTACGCCATGGTGGCCGATACGTATAATGGAGTCTTCGTCGTCGATATCACGGATCCGAGTAAAGCCAAGGTTGTGGCCCGGCGCGGCCTGCCTTTCATTGCCAAGCATGACGGCCCCAGCCCGGCTGCTGGTCTAACCCTCGGCGAAGGCGTCGTTTTCGTTGCCGGTGCCTGGTCTGACGTGCATTCGTTCCCCTGGCACATGGCGTCCAAGCGAGTAGCGTCCGACAAAGGTGGGTCACCTACCATCGGCCCTGCCCCTGAACCGACTGCCGATTCCCACATCCGCGTCTATCGGCCATTTGGTCAAGTGCACGCGGTCGACTTTGACGGCGATGTCGCTTTCGTTGCCTCTGGCGCCGCCGGGCTCCATGCGATTGAAATCACGCCGCGAATTCGCGAGTTGGCAGCCTACCGAACGAACGGTTTCGCACTGGGGGTTGCTGCCGACCAAGGCCGAGTGTATGTCGCTGAAGGTGCGGGCGGCTTGTCGATCTGGAAGCACACCGGATCTGGACAGCTGGAAGCGTTGGGACGCTATTGTGTCGCCAACCGTTCAATTCGCCAGGCAGTGGTCGTCGCGAACAAGTATGTCCTGCTGCACGTCGGCGCGGCCACGTTGCAGATAATCGACGTCAGCGATCCAAGCAAGCCCATTCGCGTTCTCAAAGAATCCCGTCCCGGTTTATTCTACTACAATCCGATCGCTCGGGGCCTGCTCGCGAATCGATACGCGTGCTGCCACTGGCACGTGTCGGGCCTGTACTGGTACGACTTCGCCGGTGATACGCCCAAGTGGTCCGGCCAACACTACCCGTTTCGTATCGGATCCCGAAACGGTGTCTCGGTTCTCGGCGACCAGGCCCTGATCACGTGCCGAGGCGGCTATGCTCTTATCTTGCCGCAAGAGCGGCGCCCGCTTGGCGAGTTGGAGATCCATCGCATTTCTCGTGGAGCATTCAATGGCAAGCCAACCGTTGCCGGCGATCGGCTCTATGTTTCCGACCGCTACACGGGAGTTGTGACCGCACTCGATATCAGCGACCCCACGAATCCAATCTTTGTCGATCGGCTTCAGCTAAGAGAGCATCCCGGGCTAGTCGTTGTTCACGACGGTCTTCCCGTCATCCCGGCCGGCTATCAGGGGCTGGTGCTTTGGGATGAGTGACCGGAAGATGGGCGCGTCACGAATATCGGTGGTTTCAAGAAGACGTGGTAGAGAAAAGGTAGTCGTTCACGGAGTTTTGGTCTGTCATCGCGTTAGCACCGTGGTTTTCACCGATTTATCATTAGTCATTTGACATTACTCATTTATCATCGAGCGAGGCAGCGCAGCCGGGTCATACTCTTTCCAGCGCCAAACAAAAAACGTAACACTTTAGCCAAATGGAGAACGTGCGTTGGTCGAAGGACCCCCATGGGCTTGTCCCATGGGTGAATAAGTCTCTCGAACTAAAAAGCATGTGCTGAAACCCCCTTTCCGCTCGTTCCCCGCCGCCTTTGGCGGCGGGGAACGAGCGGCTGCCGGCATGACATGCCGGCCTTGAGTGATTTGCTTAATAACGGTCTAGTCTATTCGCCGAGTGGCGTCGCCCGGTTGAACAATACCTTGTCAGCTCGGACCAGCCTCGCAACAGCCTCGCAGGACCTTGCCGAGTTCACTTAAATCGTGAACAACCAGATCGAGCGGTGGATCGAACGACATGGCCTGTTCGGCAGTCGCCTCGCCCGTCAGAACCAAGATGCTCACGGCGCCGGCTTGCTGGGCCATGACCATGTCCGTGTAAAGGCGGTCGCCCACGACG
>JAJSAJ010000702.1 GCA_024274855.1 Planctomycetota bacterium
ATGCCGACGGCCGCTCCCTCCCCGCCGCCAAAGGCGGCGGGGAGGGAGCGGAAAGGGGGTTTTCATCACATGCTTTTTAGCTCGAGAGACTTATTCACCCATGGGACAAGCCCATGGGGGTCCTTCGACCAACGTGCGTTCCCCATTTGGCTAAAGTGTTACATATCTCCTTTCCTCTCAGGGTTCCCTCGCGTGAGAACCTTGCCACTTCATGTCTGTCGTTCTGATCCTTACGATTCATCGGACGACGACACCGAGCGCAGGATGCCGGGAGACAAGAACAACAACCGGGCAGCAATGTGCCGCAGAGGCAAGCGGAACGTTCGGGCCACGCCGCGACGATAGGCATCAAGCTGTGGACGGTAGAACGCCACACGCTGATCCACAATTTCTGGCTGTTTAAGATCGATCGAATCGGTCTTGTAGTCAAGAATATCAGCCGCCACCAGCTGGGTCCCATCATACAACAAGACAAGTCGATCGATGAACCCGGACATCAGGCGATCGCCATCGCGTGCGGCAAACGCTTGCTCGTTGTGCACCTCGGCCCGCAAAGGACCGCTTGACGCTCCGCCCGGCAAATGGGCACACAGCGTCTCATCCCATGGTGGCTGATAGAATGATCGACTCAGTACGCGCCCCACATCAGGCATTCCCAACATCGCCAGAAACGCATCCAGATGCTGGTCGATCTCCGTGTCCACCCCCCGCTGTCGTTCGGCAATCTGCCGCAATGTGTCACGATCGGGGATGCCGTCCTCCAACCACGTGACCTGTTCGAACAGTGCGTGGATCAACGTACCACGGGATGTCGCCGTATCGGCTTGAAGGTTCAACAGCCCGGCGGCCGCCACGTTGCCACCACCTTCCAGTTGAGACGGCGACTGGCTTCTGAGCTTGGTACCAGGCAACGAAGGTGCCAGCTGAATAGTCTCCGGACAAATGCGAGTTGCCGCCGTCGTCTGTTGGCCTGCAGGCTTCCGGCCCATCTGGACCAGATACCATTCGGGATCCCCGGTACAATAGACGGTTTTCGACGGTTCCAACCTGCCGCCGTCGGTCAAGGCCGCGCGCAGCAAACCGGCCGACGTCTTGCGAAGGCTCCTTTCACTTGGCGTTGACGGAGCAATAATCATATGCAAGGCGTGTACAGCACGCGTTAACGCGACATACAGAACCGAAAGAGCTTCTGACACCGACTGGTACGTTGCCTGGTCGAACAGACTCTGCAACTCCGCCGGCAATAACTGCTGAATTCCCGCATTCCGGTACAAACAGACCCGGTCCACAGGTTCGGTCGGAGTCGGCTGGCCCACAACACACGCATCCGACTGGCCGACTAGTGAAGTTTCTAACTCCGGTAGAACCACAATATCGAACTGAAGTCCCTTAGCCTGGTGAACCGTCATGACGCGAACTTCGGCCGTCGTCGGATCGGCCACTCCCGTCGATTCGACATAGTTTAGAAAGTCCGACGTGCGCAAGGTCGCCATCTGCTGGTATCCGAATGCCAGGTCAACCAATTGGCCTAAACGGCTCTGGTCTCGCTCGTCACAACTGGGATTCAGCATCTGCGACCAGCGGTAAATGGTCGGGCCGTATCCTTGCTCTGACAGTTCTTGCCGCAACTGTCTTGCGATTTCCAGAACCCTGCCCGTCTGGTGGTGGTCGGTCAGTTGGACCAACGGTCCCAGCGGGGAAGTGGCCAGATGGAACCGGCTGATCGTGTCACCCGGATGATCCACCAGCTTCAGCGCCGACAAAATTATTTGCACGGCGGGACTGTCGGTCAGCGGATGCCCGCCTTCTTCACTTGCCGGAACATCTCTCGAGCGGAGTTCATAAATCAGCTGAGCCACCGTGTCATTGCGTCGGACCAGGACGCCAACACTCCGCCCGGGTGCCTGGCGAACCAGCTGTTTGATCCGGTCTGCCGCGTAGGACAAGGTAATATCCGTCTGCGATTGATCGGCATCTTTGTCGACCTGCGGAGCCGTACACAGTTCGGTATATCCAGCCAGATGGGTTCGCGCGGTCGTATGAGGCTCGAACCGCTCGCACCACTGCTGCACGGCTGGTTCTAGACGCTCCAGCTTGTCGTGCTCGGCCATCTTCGTAAACACCCTGTTGACCGTATCGATGATGGGCGGAGCCGACCGGAAGCTCTGATTCAACGACCTGAGAGTCAATCCGCCGAACTGACCTGCCAGGGCATCCAGGATTTCCGAGCGTCCGCCGCGCCATCCATAGATGGCCTGCTTGCCATCTCCGACGCAGAAAAACGACGGCTCTACGGCCTAAGCCGTCCGATCCGCCTCGGCAGAACGCCGAGTGACGTGCGTGGCAAGCGGTTGCAGCACTTGCCATTGGATCAGTGACGTATCTTGAAATTCGTCCAACAGCAAGTGATCCAAGTACGTATCCAGGCGAAAATACTGCTGCCTGATGTTGCCCAAGGCCGGCTGGCCGACAAGCGATCGAGTAACGTCCTCGAATCGCAGAGCTCGTGCCTGGTATTTCAGCCGCTGATAATGGGTGTGGAATTGGTCCAACAGCTTGTATGTCGCCTCGGTCTGCTGGGCCATTTGTTCCAACAGGACAGCACGAGCATGCTTGATCAGCGGCTGGTACGCAGCGACGACTTCCTCCGAAATCTCCTTCCGACAATACATCGTTTCGCCAGCAAGGACCTTTGCCGCAAGACCCTTTCCAACAAAGGTCTCCCAGTCGCCCGCGGTCACGGCATCGACATCACTCGATCGAGTTTTTTCAAATGTCTTGTGCTTGGGCAGCGGAACCGTTTCCAATGTCTGAATCGCTCGGCTTAACTTGTCAGAGTTCAACAGTCGTGGCCGTGGTATTCGATGCCACGCTTGCGAGTCGGTTTCCAAATACAGATTGTAAAGCTGGCTGACCGTCGACCGCAACAGATCGCTCACCGACCGTCGCGCTTCGCCCTTAGCCATCAAATGGATCAGCCGAGTGACCTCGGAAGGGTTCTCTTGTAGAGTCAGCTCGATGGCCTCGTTGCGCAATGCCTGGTCCCGTATTTGTTCAAGAATGGTCCACCCCGTGGGCAACCCGAGCTCCAAACTGAAGCTTCCTGCCAACTGAGCAAAGAAGGCATCGAGCGTGCAGATTTGCAGGCGGTGCAGATTCTGGATCACAGTACGCAAGAGCGCGTAGCAGCGACTTTGCGACAAGTTTTCGGCGTCGATGAATTCAGCCAACTCGGCCCGTTTCGACTCGTCAACAGCTGCCTCGGCCAATCGTTGGATCACACGCTCCAAGATTTCACCCGCTGCCTTGCGCGTAAATGTCGTGGCCAGAATCTGGTCCGGAGTCACACCGCTGTTCAGCAACGCCAGGTAACGGTTCGACAACTGAAACGTCTTGCCGGTCCCGGCTGATGCACGAATCAACGTGTTGGGATGTCGCGTCATGATTGGCACTCAAATCGTGGTCGAAACGCATGGTCCTGACAAATAACGGCATAGTCCGTCATAATATTGGGCGGAGGAACAGTTGGCCGCCAAAAGTCCTGATTCAGCACGCCCTCGATAACTCGCCGCGCCACGGCATCGGCCTGCTGTAACATCACAGCATCCCAATCAGCAAAAAGGCAATCGATCTTGTTGACATCCCGAGGCAGGACGATGTAGCCCAGCTTCGCATCTTCGGGAACACCGATCGGCTTGACCAACTTTCGATAGAGGGGCAGTTGCAGATCGATCCATTCACCTGACTTCAGGTGCGTCTGCTGGGGCGTCTTCGGAGTGTCGCCCGTCTTGTAGTCCAAAATGGCCCATTCATCGAGTGTCTGATTGTAGTCAATTCGATCAATGCGACCACGTAGGATAAGGGACTTGTCCGACGCGACCGGGAATCGAACGTCTTGACCTCCTCCCGTAGTTTCCACGTGCTTAATCGTCCAACCGGCTTTCGCCCACTCTGCCTGCCACACAGCAAACGCGTCCAGACGCGTTCGGGCTTGAGCAACTTGCACTTCCACAGCCGGCAGACGATGAGCCCCATACAAGGTTGTCACATATTGATTCAACGTGTCGTTCAAGAAATGACGTATCTGACGCTCGTCGGTGGCGTCTTTGATCGACGCGTCCCCGAACGCGCCCAATACCTCGTGAATCATGATTCCAAACGCCCGCGCATCCAGTTCCTCGGCCACATCGTCCAGCGACTCGAGATAGAGAGCATGACGCAGATAGAAGCGATAGTGACACGCCAGATAGCTTCGAAATGCCGTAACGGAAATCGACTCGATCGGTTTCTCGAGCGGGCGTGGCTTGGGTACAAATAACTTCGATTCCAAGAGCTCGGGGGATGCCGGCGTGCCGGCAACCGGGTTGGGCGAGCCGACTGGCGGCTCCGAACCAAACAGTACGATCGCCCGCTCGGCCATCGTGGTATCGTCGGTCGCGAACAGCAGCCGGCTCGGCACCAAGGGATCACCTTCGCCCGTCCGGCGGCCGACAATCAATGTCAGCTCGGGCCGCGTGGCTACCAAGACACTTAATGCGTAGGCATCGCGCGCATAACGCCGAGTATTATCGAGCAGCCCAAGCTGGCGGCGCAATGCGTTTGGCAAGAACAGGTCCGAATTGACCGAGGTCGGCACAAACGACTCGTTCATCGAGGTGACAGTCAACGCCGGAGCCGTGTCCAACGGTAACTCGAGCCAACCGAGCAGTTCAACCGCGTGTTCGTTCATCGGCGGAGGAATCGTCTGCGATTGAAGCTGCTGCAAGGTTATTTCCATCGCCTGGCATGCGGACACCGTCGGTGCGATTGCCGCCGGAATCTGTTGCTGGTCCAACAAAGCCTCGCGAAGCGCGTCGAGTGCCTTCAGCGTATAATGGTCTGACTCACTTTCAGGATTCAAAATGCGGCCTTCGTAGAATTCCGACAGCGTCGAGGCAATCAACGAACTCCACGCCGGCAACGAACGCCGGCCTTCACGTAACGGATCGATCAGCCCGTGGATCATTGACTCGATCTGTTTCAGCGGACGGTTGTCTTGGTCACCGTCAAGCCACTGACCAACAACCGGCTGCAAGTGCTCGTTGCGATACGCGTCCAGACGGGTCAACCAATCAGAAGCGACTTTTTGCTTATCGATCCAGGCGTAAACATCGGTGTGCCGGACGAGTGCCGCAAAGGCGGAAAAACGAAGCTGTCGTACGTAGTCGGCGATCGCTGCCAGCAGACGATACGGAGCGGCCTCGGGAAGCGTCTTGCCGACGACCCAGCGTGTTGGCACGCTGGACTGTGTTAGACGACGTTCCAATGGCGGGACCAACCGATCGTCCAGAATGCCAATCACGATCTCGTCGGCTCGGTAACGGCCGCCATACGATGCCAATTGCCTGGCTGTGGCATCGGCCCGCTCGTCCGGCCCGTCTGCCACCTGGATCTGCTCGGTCCTCAGATCAATCGTCACATCCTGCCAGGCTTCCGGAACAAGGCAACCGTGAGCGTCAAAACGAGCGGCGATGTCCGGCGGAGCATGCACCAGAGCGATGACACGATCGGAAACCTGGTCCAGCATCAAACGCATTGTCTGGTTTATGTCCGCGGTCGCTACAAGAATGATGGCCTTGTCGGTTTGACATTCGTGCTCTTTGATCGCGATCAGACGCGCCGTTTGCAAGTCCCAGAGTCCCAGTTCATCCAGAAGCGCAAGGTAACGCTTCTGGATCCTGCTGAACAACTGCCAGCGGTCCGATTCCTGGAACCCGGAAACCTGATTGCCTCGCGCTGCAACTTGCTCGAAATCCAACGCGTCAGCCGCCAGCTCGCGGTGTTGACGCCACAGCAATCGCGCTAAGTTCATCCAACCGGACAAGTCGTCCTCGGCCGGCAACTGGGGAAGATAGGGGCTGATTTCCTCATGGCCGATATCTTTGATTGCCTGGACCCAGGTCAGGTGCTGCAGCAGAGTGCTGGCAAACGGGCGTTTGGGAACGTATAGCCGTTCCGGCAGAATACCGACAGTACAGATTTCCGGGGGAAGAAAGACCAGCGAATCAGCGTCCGCCCGCTCGACTAACAATTCCAATAGCCGTCGACCGGCTCGTCCACCCGGAAGTACCAGGACGACCGAGCCCAAATCCAGGATCTGTCGACGTGTGAAGTTCTGGATCAGGTACTCGACGACCGCGGGCAATGCGGGCTGGTTCCAATTCAGAAACGTCCGTGTGATTGGCATCGATAGAGTCCGATCCTAAAGGTAATATCGAGCGTGGCCGTTTGCCGCAACCCGTGTAGGGCGTGGCACAGCTCGCGCGACCAACCCAAGCAATCCGTCAGCACTTAGGATTCGCCAATCAATAACTGTCGCACTCTTCCGCGTACAGACCCCCATGGGCTCGCCCCATGGGTGAATCAGTCTCGCAGCTAAGGAGGATCGCCGCATGAACGCCCCTCCGGTTTGGGACGCGCGTTCGGCTGCCCAGTAGCCTGAGAGACATTGGTTCCCACGGGACAAGCCCGTGGGCGACGCATCGTCCCCCAGTAAACGCGACAACAATTGATTCGCCGGTCCTTAACACGCTCACCGGCACACCAGAATCCTCGGATTGTATAGTAATCTCACGCAAACGTGGATAGGCGCCCGAGGAATTCACGTGACACGCCAGTCCGGCTCGTGTGCACCAGAACCGACACCGAACCTTTCTCAATGCCCGGTGTCCTTCTAGACATGAATACAAACCTGCTAAAACGAAGTTCGAGAAGCTGGGAGCCAGGGCCACAATCCGCCCAGTGGTCCGCAATCGTTGGCGACCTGCTTCCGGGCCGGTCGTAATCGACATTGGCCACGACCGGCATGGTGAGTTCTTCGATATCCAGGTCGATGGAGACGTTGATGTCGAAGTCCTTGACCTGCAACCACGGGACCGCCACCTGCTGCTGATGGTACGCCAGCCGGCGGAACGCGCCGGTCAGCCGGACACTAAGGACAAGTTTCTGTGCGGCCACGACGAACGTCACTGGTTCGTTGCCGGCGTGCCCGAGCGAGCTCCGGTCAGTAGCGTCGTGACAGCTAGAGAAGCGTTGAAGCCCGATGCGGTGCGGAGTCGCGAGCGAGGACGACGCGGCAAACGAGCGAAACGACTGCGCCGCAAAACCGATGTGTTCGTTCGGCAGGGCGAGTGGTTCTTTATCGCGGTCCCGAACCTTCGGGTTAACGAGAAGATGATCTTCACCAGCGAGCCGATCAGCCGCGGTCGTGGCAAGCCGCACATGTGCCAGCAGCTGTACCGCGAGGGCGGAACTACCGTCTATGTGTGTGGCCAACGGCCGAACGGACTTACGGCGGACCAGTACCGCCAGTTGCTGAAAGCCAACCCGAGTGCCGCGAAGTGGAACTGGCGAACCATGGCTCGCGACCCGGTCGTTTACGTTCGGGGCCGTGTTTGGCACCCCGATCACGCCACGATCCGACTCGACGTCTGGCACCGAGTCTAGATGAACACCGAGAACCGGTCCCGAGCAATGGCATCTGTCGCGTTTCTGGACTGAAGCCGGGTGGGGGTTCGGACTTGGCACTCACCATTAAAAAGCGATGTCCGGAAACCGACCGCCGCCGGGTCAAGAGGCGGCCGTGGGGAGTGGCCACATTTGCCGCCGCCATCGCAATTTGTGTAGGAGTCCCGTAGAAGTTTGAGCCATTTGGGCAACGAACCCAGATAAGGAAACGAGCCGGTCCACAGGCACGTTTGGCGACCTGCTGCGGACCGGCTTGGGATAGGACCGGCGAGACGACCCACGAGACGAGACTCCACCGGGCGATCTCCTTCGGCAGATTCAGGAGCTACCCTCTGAGCAGCAGGCCAAGCTCATTCAGGAAATCGTCGCGTCCATCCTCGGCACCGACCGCTCGGCTGGGCAGACCAATCTGCCAGTAGCTGCCGTCAGTTGATCTTGGCTCTTCCCTCTTTGTCAGCGCGTTGATACACTCATATGGATAAACTGTGGACAAAACGCGATGCTGGAGCAGTTGCGGCAATACCCCTCTTGCGGTAAACGGCTTCCAGTAAAGCACTTACACACGCGTCCCCGTAGCACAATTGGATAGCGCGTCGGCCTCCGGAGCCGAAGGTTACAGGTTCGAATCCTGTCGGGGATACTCAATACCTTCGCAGTCGCTCGTAATTGCTGGCAATAGATCACGGTCGATCCCCATCTTCGTCTGGTTTTTAAGGGGTTTCTTGCTTTTGCGGTCCGTTGCGGACGCCTGTTGCACCACCCTAGATTCGCCAGAATCGCCATCAGACGCCCACCCCTGCACCACCCCTCACTGCCTTCTCAAAGTGGTCGTCAGTCGTCGTTAAGTAATGCTTCCGTGCGATTGACTCAGAATTTCCCATCCAACTGCAAACCACGTGCGTTGGAAACTCGTTTTCCAGTTCAGTGTGGAGGGGGCCTGCCACGCGGAATGACTCGTCGCGTACCCTGCGGGAAAACAACGTGCGGCGGAACATTGGGCCGACTCTGGCAAAGCCGACAACCGGAACCGGGCGACCGGTGTCAACGTCGAAATACGGCTGCGCCTTGGACAACTGCTCACAGACCTCCTGAGGCGTCAACGCAGATCGCAGTGCGAGCCTGGCCTTATACCAGAATACGCCGAAGTCTTACCCGCTCATGACACCCCTCGCATCACCGATCCGCCGAACTCGGTTGTAGGAAGTTTCTGTCTATCACCTGTAGGCTGCAAATGTGCAGCCTAACACGCAGGCAGCGGGTTGTTGTAAAGTGAATCGTAGCCGTTCGTTACTCGATTGTCACGCCTTTCTCCGCGTGACAGGCAGCCCCGCCTAAACAAAGGAGAAGACGCTGAGAATCCGAAAGACGAGCGTGCTCCGATGCAACGTTTGGCATCATATCGCATTTCTCCATTGCGGCTGCCGAGTTGAGAATCGGAATGTCATAGGTCACCTGCCGCATCGTCAACAGCAGGGCGTGCATTGTCGCGTTTGCTTGTGAAGCCCCAAATGATTGCGCCGATCAGTGCGGCAGGGATCGTAAGGACAAGCATTGTTGGATAGTGCCATTGGATCGTAGCGGGATCGGCATTGGGGTAAAGCTCGCTCAATGTCTTGTTTGCGTCCGGTATATCCCAGAGAACGAGCAACTCTAGGATCACCGCAAAGATCGTCCAATTGAGCCATGAAAATATCTTTGCTTGGCGGCACGCGAAATACCCGCCCGCACAAACCGCGATAAGCGAAGAATATGTTTTCAGGTTTGGACTGAGATCGAGGAGTCCAAAGAGGACGAGTTCGAGCATCAGCAACACCATGAAGACAAGAATCGTGACCGCGCAACCCCAAAGAGCTCCGCGAACTGATTCGAACAGCTTACGAATCATGGGTTTGTCCTTGTGTCGGGGCAATGCGGGTCTTGCGACAGAACGACCAAGCTGACCGGGCCGCCGCAGTCAGCGCTGCAAGATGCAGTGTTTACAACCGGATTCCACCTGATTCAGAGTAAAAGCACTCGTTGCCGCAAAACACGATCGCTTCTCCCACTTTGATTATTGTGAATGAGTGCCCAAATGTATGCGTTCGTTCCGGCGGGCCGCAATCAAACCGATCATTCCGAACCAAATCATCAGGCAGGGCGTTCCAAGTTTCATCCATAAGCCGCTTTGAATGACTTCGATAAGAATAATCAAGCTCGCGCTTCCAATAAGTAGATAACACCAGAAGTATGTCCACGTGCCGGGCGAGCGAACATCGCGGTACAAGGGATGTTTCGCCGCTTCCTCCGACGGTACCGACGCTCTTGCTTGGTCGTCCATTGAGTAAGCCCTTTCGTGTTGTGGAATCCAACAACTGCATTGCGCACCAGATGTGCACGTCTCCGCTGATTCGCTACCTACGATGTTCTCGTGATTCGTCAGTGCGAAAAAGTCACCCTGTTGAATTATGATTGTCGGTACAAGTCCGATAAACGACCAAGCTAACTCGGCGGGAACAGCGTCTGGTTATGTTGCATTTGCACGCACGTAATCGCATCTGCCCGTTTCCAGCGATCAATGCTTCATGCTCGCAATGAACGACCGAAAAGCGCCAACGAGCGAACCGATGCCGACGATAACGCATCCTATGCGGACGGCGATTGAGTTTGGTCCGCCGGGGCCGAATGTGGCGAAAAAAGCGGACACACATATCAATGCTGCAGCGAGCCAAAAGATTCCAGTAGCGACTTTCGTCATCGTCCTCATGGTTAGGTTCTTGGTCGCAACGAACGTCCCTGACGCAACAACGAGACACGCGATGCCGATGATGCCGTACCCTATGGCGAAAGCAGTTGCGTGTGGTACGCCAGGTTCAGAGCACGCCAAGATACCGAACAGGCAGAACCCTGCGACAGCGAGGCAAAGGATTACAGTGATCCATTTCATGGCAAATACGGGGTACTGTGCTATCACATTTGGTTGTTCTCGTCCGGCGAGCAGGTACCCGCAAACGGCACCGCCCACCGGAGGGACGGTACATGCTGTGGTTATGTATCCGCTCGACATTTGCAACGAGTACGTAGCCACACGCGCGACGATCGCAAAGTCTCTGCCTATCACCTGTAGGCCGCACATTTGCGGCCTACAGGTGGTTGATTCTCGTAAGTCACATTGCGCTGTCAGTTGCCTCGTTGTCGCGTCTTTCTCCGCGTGATAGGCAGCCCCTGCCTAACGCTCATCGGGGTGGCGGGCCAGTCCGTCGGCCGGGCTGCGGACGCCACGGTTCAAAACGCGCGTCTAAACCATGATCGGACGGACGGACGGACGGACGGACGGTTCATGACCGATGTCCGACCGAGAAATCCGAACGTATTACTGATTCGAGCAATCCACAGGCTGAAAAGCAAGCCTCTCAGGCCAAAAAAGAAAATGTTTGGTTTCCGTGGCGGTTCCCGCCGCCCTCACGTGGATTAGTTGGATAAGGGCCGCTGGCGCTGATGGAAGAGCGATGACTGAGTAAACACAGACGCCGAATGATCTCTGCCCGCTGGCCACGATTCCCAACACGCTTGAAGGCCAAAAAAACTACAGGCTACAACGTCTTTCTGCATCAGTGGTTACCGCCATCTCTGGCTGCCTCGCCGATAATTCTTTCGATTCCCTTTACGAATCGGGCCCTCAATCGGAAATAACGGGGTAGACGGGCATGGTGCTCGACGCCGACGGGCAACTGGCCGGCACGAGCCCCCCAGTGATCTCGTTCACGCTTTGCGATGACATTCGGGAACGGCTCCAGCACGGCGAGGAGGTCTGAGTGAATGATCCGGAAGAAATCGTCATCGATCAAGACCTCAGCGATGGTATCAACGACATCGCAGACAAGCTGGTGAGGCGGCACCATGCATTGGCATTCGTCACCCAGGCATGGGACAAGGTGGATGACTTCGACACCGCAGCGGACAAGCCGGCGCTGATCGTTCTCGATGGCCGATCACAAGACGACGACACAAGCCATCGAGGCGTTCGTCAAATCGGTCACCCGGCCACATAACGTATTTGGAGAAGCGAGCACGTACGACTTCCATGCCGCATTCTAGCATCCAGAAACGGGCAATGGGGAGCGAAGCACCTGTCGGACCAGCTAACGCAAAGTTGACGGTGGCCGCGCATGACGCGTATAATGCGAGCGTCAAATTCTGAACTTTCGTGAACCTTTTTGTGCGTCCTTGCTCGTAGTAGGTCAGAGGACGATAAGACAAGGGGCCCGCCGCGGTCGCTTAATCGGGGAAACCGAAAAACGATTTTCTTTGGGCGAAGCCGTGGAGAGACGGGGGTCGAGTCCCACGGCGTTCACTCGAATGTTCGGATGCCCCGTGGCGAAGACGCTTGGTTGAAGCCCGGGGAATCGGCGGTTCGATTCCAGATCGAGGTACTAACGACAAGACTTTTCCCGATGGTGTAATGGACAGCACAAGACTTTCCGAAAGTCTTGGTCCTGGTTCGATTCCAGGCCGGGATACTCAGCCTCGGCGGTGTTAGGAGCGAGCGGCCACATGGTTGCTACGGTCACCACTTGGACAGACCGCTCAGACTTGCCAGATCTGAAAGCTCGTTCTCCAAATCAGCTCCGCTCCGAGGCGTTTTCACAGAGGGAGGGAGGCCACGATGTTGATTTCCGAAACAGGACGCGAATTCATTATCAAGGACACGCACCGTGGTCTTTGGTACGAAGACGGCAAGCTGGTCAAGGTGCTGGAAGCGGGTCGGTATAAGATCCCGCCCCGAAGCCGTTGGATCACGCGGCTACCGACCGTCGAGTGCCTGCTGGTAGACGTGCGTCAGCGCGAGCTGACGATTAAGGGCCAGGAGATCCTGACGGCCGACAAGGTGGCTGTCCGGGTAAGTATCTTGGTTCAGTTCCGTGTCGCCGATCCGAAGACGGCCATGCACAGCGTCGAGAACTTTGCAGACCGACTGTACAGCGATGTGCAACTTGCGGCGCGGCGTTCGCTGGCGTCGATGACGCTGGAGGACATCCTCACGAACCGAACTCGCCTAAGTGAAGACATTCTCTCGGACGTCAAGGAAGCGGCGGCAGGCTACGGTGTGGCTATTCGGCGAGCTGATGTCAAGGATCTCGTTTTTCCCGGAAACCTCCAGGAGATCATGAACCGCGTGCTGGTTGCTGAGCGGAACAGCGAGGCCCAGTTGGTCGAAGCACGTACGCGAGCGGAAGTCGAGCAGATCCAAGCTCAGTCGCGTGCAGAAGCGACTCGGCGCGAGGCCGAGGCGGAAGCCGAAGCTCGCCACGTACGAGAACAGGCCGATGCCGAGGCGCTGCGAGTCCAGGCCGAAGCGGAGGCACGCGCCTACGAGGAGCGTGTTAAGGCAGCCGAGGCGTTGGAAGGACACCCGGCACTGCTGCGCCTTGCGGAGCTGGAAACGCTGCGTGAGCTGGCGAGAAATGCCAACGCGCGGCTATACATTGGCTTCGACCGTAACGGACTGGCTCTCGATAGATCGGAATCCGATAAGAATGTTCTTTAAGAGCGAGTAGGGTGTGACAAGATCGCCGTCGAGAGTCCTCCATCATCCGCAACGTTCACGGCGAGCGCCGGCACACCAGGAATTGCGTGGCAAGGATTGTGGTGTGCCGGCGCTCGCGATACCGTGGTTGCTAGTTGCCAAGGTGGATGCCGCGAGCTTGTCACACCCTACACCTGCCGATTCGGCCACGGGGCCATGTTGGGCAATCGGGGAACGCGGATAGGGGTAGGGAAGTTCCAACGCACCGCTGGGAAGTGCTATATTTCGGCAGTATCATCAATGACATTGCCCACAAATAGATGGTGTTTTGATCCAGAAGATGATAATTTGAGAATGAACTGCCGAAGTCTTTTGTTACGACGATGGATACATCACAGGTGCTTCGGCAAAGGAAGGTTTTAACGAACGTTTTACATGGACATTCCCGTTTCCGTTCACAATCCGCGAAGAAAGCAGCGATTGAAACTTGCAATTGCCGCGTTACTCGCTTTAGCCGTTGCGACAGCGAGCGGTTGGAGTGTCTACAGCTTCATCCGTCACGAAGCAGGCTATTTTGCGGCAGCTTCTGATAAGCGCAGATTGGATCGAAAATGTGCCCAAGTGGTTCGCGCGCAAGAACGACTTCGTCAACTTGGGGCAAGATTTGGGCAGACGAAAGGAACGGTATACAACGAAATTGGGCTGACAGGCTGGCACGGTAATGACAGCGACCTGCGGTTCCTGCAACCTTTTGTCCTACTTGAGGAATTGGGCACGAGATATGAGTATACGTGTGGTTCCTGCAATAGGCAGTGGCTGAGAGTTTTTGCAAGCGGTGTGCCGCTGACTGATGCTGCCGTTCCGCATCTCATGACACTGAGAAACCTGCGCGAACTAGACATCAACAACACGCAGATCAGCGACGAGGGCGTTCGGCGTCTACAGCAAGCATTACCGCTTTGCAAGATTGTAAAATGACTGATTGCGAAATAGGCTGGTTAGCGGTCGCGACACGGACAAGTTCACCGTCACGGGATTGACTGCTGTCGATAGCGAATTGGTCGATGCCCCTTATGGGTGAAAACGAATACCCGGATTCCTCGAAAGCTCGTCGGTGGCAGTCCGTCGTGCAGGCCATCCGGGCCGGTTGCTCGATTGATGAAGTTGCGAATCGAATGGAAGAGTGTTTCTTCAAAACGCTGCGGCATGGCTTTTGTTACGAAAGCAGAAACGAACGGTTGTCAGTGGGCGGATCGGATTGATCTTCCGCCGAAGGCCGCCTAGATAATGGAGACGGTCATGTTGAGCATCGAAAATCTCGATCCGAAGATCTTGGGGCAACGGCGAATCGCTTCCGAGTACGAGATTGCGCTGACCAGTACACCTGAACTAATTCAACGATGGGTTGACGCAACGTCCCTGAGTGAAGCAACTGTTGCTGAGGTGTTGAAGAAGATCGAGCTCTTTGCGAAATTCCGACCTCGCCGAGCAGATCCACTATTCGGTTGGTGGACCGGCCTCCGCGACAAAGGTGAATGATGATGGCTAGTTTCGATGGGCTGAGATCAGGGACGGTTAAGCGCCGGTGGCTCGGCGTTAGTATTGTTTGGAAGCGATCGGCTCGCGCCCAGACAATTGAGCGCTTACACTTCTGCGAAGGTCAATAGTGTTTGCTCTTGCTGAGTATCTCGAGGGCATTGTCGAAAGTCGGATCGCCCGAGGCGGTGTGCTCAGAGTTGATGAAGGAAATTGAGGAATGACTACACGTTTGGCGATGGAGCGATCTCCGTGGATCTGACACCCGACGTAGGTAAATTGTCCTACAATCTGTGTGCAGCCCTCCTGTCGTTCGTGAACGGGGAGCTGAAGGTCTCCTCGGTGCAGTTCTCGGACTCCGCCGAGTACACTTTCACACCACCGGAGGCCAGAGCCGCCATTCGAGACGCCCTCTTCGAGCACCGGGGATTGATCCCGTACATTCCGGCAGACCGGCCCGAGTCCAGTTAGAAATCATCATGCGAGGGATACGCTCATCTGCTCGATGAGAATTGCTTGAACTGACACTTGTGTAACCCTGAGTATTTTCTACGCTCCATCCCACCATTCCCGCACCAGATCCCGACTCAGCAGCAAGTAGTCTTTTTCCGGTGCAAACACCTCCAAGGTGATTGTGCCGTCGTAACCGCTGGCTTTCAACTTGCGGATATGTTTGGGCCAATCGGTCGTACTCCTTGGAGCCGATCCCAATGGTAGATGTTGATCGGCGGTGCCGTCGTTGTCCGACAGATGGACATGAGCGAGCTTCGGGCCGAGCCGGTCGATATATTCGTTCCATCGGTCGTGGCCCCGTTCCAACTTGGCGTGGCCGCTGTCCAGATGAAAGCGAAGTAGAGGCAACTCTTCCAGCATCTCGGCGATCATGTCCAACTGGTTACCACCAGCGAACGGGACATGCTCCAGCACGATGGTAACGCCGACCTCAGCCGCCTCGTCGCACAGTGGCCCCAGGACTTCGACATGCCACTGAACCGTCTGCCGGTCGGAGAAGAACTTTGGCGGCTTATTGAAGTGCATGTTCATGATCTTGGCACCGATCCGATGTGCCGCTTTCAATGCCTTCCTTAGCTCTTCAAGGCAGGCTTGTCGGATACTGCCGAATGGCGAAGCCAGAGGCAGGTAGTAGGCGGTGTGGGCCACCACCCCGAGGTTGTGCCGGTCCAGAGTCGCTCGGATGGCATCTACATCGATCTGTTCGGGATCGGCAGTCGGTGGCTCAAGAGTGAAGTCCACGAACTCAAACCCGTTCTGCCCAATCCAGTCGATCTCTGCCACTGGATCACGATCCGGATGGTTCATTGCGCCGATTTGCATATGCCTGCCCTTCCATGTCAAGTTCCTATTGCCATGCATTGTAGCCCACTGAACCTCCAGGTGTCACGGATCAGTTGCGGCCCAAGAAAGAAAATGCCACACCAACCGATCATTGGCTGGCGGGGCAGACATGGCTCGAATTCCAATGAAGCGAGTAGGGTGTCAAGATCGCCGTCGAGAGTCGTCCATCATCCACAACGTTCACGGCGAGCGCAGGCACACCAGGAATTGCTCAGTAACAAGTTTCATGTTACGGCCCTTTTTCTTATCGGGAAATGGTCATCGTGCTCAACGGATACCAGCCATCTTTGGATCGGCCCTGGATTCCAAGCTGCACTATCGGCTCGGTATCTTTCTCGCTGACAACACCGATTGACAACTTGTAGCTTCCAGGGGACAGGTCGTCCGGCAAGCGGATGGAATCGGCAACATCGACAATCTCACCGGGCGGTAAGTCGGCGGGCTCTTTGAAGAACTCCTCCGTGAACAACTCGATCTCGCCTGGCAACCACTGGTCCACGGTGACGTTACCGACAAAGACCTGATGCAGCCCTTGGCTATCCGTCAGGCGGTAGGCCAAACGGTAGGGTTGGTAGCACGGTGCCGAGCCGGTGTTCTGCCATTTCATCGCTAGCATGAGCGTCTCGCCCGGCTTAATCCGTTTCGGATGCTTCAACTCCTTCAACACAAGCCGGTAGCCAAGCCGTCGCAGGAACCTTTCTACCTCAGGCCGGATGCTCTTGCCTTCGGGCAGCGGCGCTGACTTGTTGTTGATGACCGACCCGTGCAGAGCCAGGGCGTAGTTGAAGATGTAACGAAGTGACCAACCTTCGTCCACCCACTTGCGCGCGTCCCAGCAGGTTTCCCACGCCACGGGGGCCGTCTTCCATGTGTCTACGGCATTTGCTTCCGGCAACATCTTCGGGTAGGCCATTCTCATATGGCACCACGTCTTGGAGAATCCGCCCATATCGCCGAGGCAATCTGCTCGCCAACCAGTCCCGTGTGCCACTGCGTACTTGAGCATTTTGCCACCACCAATAAGCATAACGAGTGGCGTTTTCTGAAATGCGGCGAGATACGCGTCGACGATTTCTTTCTGGGCTTTGTCCGACGGCATCTCGGCAGGCGAGCTACTCATGTGCCATTCACCCCACCAACCGACTGAGCCTAGATCAATATGAGCGATATCAGGATGCCCGTCATATCGAGCGCCCAGACGCTTGATAAAGTCCAGGTGAGCGGCGAGTACATGTGGATCGTCTAGGACTGGGATTTCCAGTTCGGGGCCATCGCCGTAACGGGTAACAATCACTTTTCCGCCAATGTCTCGCAGCCATCCGGGATGGTACGGCTTGCGTGGGGATGTGGAGCAACACATGACCCGAAACGCCAACTTTTGGCCTGACGCCCGAGTTTCTTCCAGAATGCCGTCCAGAAACTCGTGGTCGATTTTGCCGGCCTCTGGCTCCAGCGTTGCCCAGCCCCATCGTGCGTAATGAACGGTGGAAGGTATCCACAAAGGCAGGTTCTTGTCTTGTTTGGCTGTCCGGTGGAATGTTTCCCAGCCCATGTCGGGATTGGCAAGGATCTCGTCTGCCTCTCTGGGCACGATATGGACCCAATTCGTATCGTCGGCGAAAGCAACGGAAAGCCAGCAGAGGTGACCTATCATTGCTATCGCCAACACCACATACCATTTGTTTCGCATCGTCTACCTCTAGCTTGCTCCCAGTGGATATTTCCCTGCCTTGGCGACTCGTCTGACTACCGCCCACGCGCTGTTCATCCTGTCATGAGCTTTACACGCGATTCTACCAGCCGGGATCGTCGGATGGTAGAATGTCCGGTGCTGAAGAAAGTGGCGGTTGCCAACCACCACGGGTGTTTGGCAGGTCGGCCCCCCTTCGACATCCGCTGCGTTGGATCTTCGGTAACAGGTCAAGTCGTTAATGTCGCCTCTGGCTACGACACGGCCGATTGGTGGGCCGCCATGCCGGCCACTGACTGCTCGGCGACCGGGCAATATCCACCCACCGTTCAGGATTCTCAATCACTCCAGCCATTCGTCCTCAGGGTCAAACTTGGGTAGGCAAAGAATCAAGACCTTCATTCGTCCGACCGCGCGATGGCGTACTCCGGGGCGAATGAGAATGCACATCCCAGGTTTGACCCATATCAACTCATCATTCAACTGCATTTGAGCGTTTTCCCCGCACTCTAAGAAGTAGTAAGTCTCGGTCAATTTGCGGTGATAATGCAAATGGGCTTCTTCTGAGATTTCGGTGACATGAACAGTTGCGGGAAAATCTTCCACGTCGCCAAACGCACGGCGTGCCGTTACACAAGGGCATGGAATGCCTTCCAGTTCGGAAAAGTCAACAATCTTGTAGTCCATCATATTTCCTCTTAATGGTTCCATCTCCTCCCGACCGTAGCCGGTCGACGCCAGAAAACCGCGGCGAATATTCTGTGCATTCGTTCAGCAAAAACGTACCACTCCCTTTGCTCACGCCGCCCAGTGTGTTTCTTCTTCTTCCGGTTCTTCTTCGGCGTCGAGGACTGCCAGGTGCTCTGGAAGGAAAAAACGTCCTGCCAGTAAACGAACCGGAACCAGTAGGGCAATGAATAGTGGAAAAAGGATCCCGATCGCACTGCTCTTGACGAACCACAGAATGCCAAGGCAGATCACTTGCAGCAAGGTGAATTTGTGAATCGTCCAATGGGGTACCCTCCGGATGTAGTGCGTCATCGGATACAGGTCGGAATCTTTCAGCCACAAGCTGAGTCGTTCGAAGAGCTGATTACCCGACATTGAAACCACGCCCATGAAAAGGAACAGGCCATAGAGCACAGCCATCGGAATCACCCTCAGCCAGGAGAGGAGCAACAGCGATAGTCCGATCAACACGTGGATCGACAAACCTGTCAGGCGGTTTTCTCGCACGTGGATGATCCGGTCGCGCGTATGACCTTGCGGGGATACAACTTCTTCAACGGTTGCTAAGCTTCGAACATGGTTGAGCGATCGAACTGTCGCGGCAACGAGCCACGGCAGGCCGAACAGCGAACAGACACCGATAAGGCCGCCAACAATCGCCAGATCGAGATGGTAGGCTTCTCCTTTGTGAAGCTTGTGGTCTGGGCTGTTGACCAAGCGAGCGGTGATATTCTGGTCAAGAAAGACGAGTAGAGTGACCAGCAGTGCCGGTCCGACGGCGGCGAAGCGTGCCCAGATAGGCAGCGCAAGCAGATCGACGCGCCAAGGACGGCCGATGGTTGTGCTAAACTTGTCGGGCGCGGGTAACGTTTCCAGAAAGACTTCATGCAGCAGGACGGCAACGATCGTCATCGCGGCCAAGGCGATCGCCGGTCCGAAATCGGCGAGAAACTCGCGCATCTTCGGCAGCAAATAATCACTGCGACGGAATCGTGATAGATTCATGGCGATCAGATAGGTTCCGCCCGCCAGGAGTAAGGAAAGCAGCGCCGTGTCATGGTGCTTGTGGACGTCGAGGTCCTGAAAGACGTAAATCAGTGACTTGATGGCTTCATAGATGAAGATAAGCGAAATCAGCGCCGAGAAGATTTCGTCGGTAAACCGAGTGAAGTAACGCATCAAGCAGCCCGATTCGGTCACAGCCAGCAGGAGAAGAAAGCCAGCCGTCCACAGGCCGACCCAGGCATAAATCGGCAAGAAAGGGATCGCCAGATCGGCACAAAGCTGGTAGAGAATGGCCGTGAATACGAGCAAAGGCCCCGTCCCACCAAGAATGATCAGCGGCTGCCCGGACAGCAGCGCATAGACGATGCCGCAAAATGCCGAAGCAACAATCATCTCAATCGCGCCGATTTGTCCGCCGGTCTGAATGGCCATGACACCGCCAAACGTCACCGCGGGCGCCAGGCATGCGAAGAACAGGAACAACGTCGAGCCGACACACTTTGCATCCAGCCCCGCGCGAAAGTCGTCCAGATAGTAAGGAAGTCGCCGTGCAATATCTTGCTTCAACCCGCCAAAGAGCCGTCCCGTATACGCTAGCCCCGGGGAAACTCCTTTCCGTTCAAGCTCATCGACAGGCGACGTGCGTTCGATGAAATGGTCGAGCGCCTCGAGCAGTTGCTGCGGAGTCCGCACCTCGCCTGCTTCGTAGCGGAACGCCTCGTCCGCCATGAGCCGGGCAATGGTCATCAACGCGTCAAGGTGCCCGGCCCTTGCTTCGACCGGCCCCAATAGAACGAAGACGAAGTGGGTCGAAATCCCGTCGGGCGCTCCCAGATTGATCGGATGTGCGAGCCGAATAAAGACGATCGTCGGCTCTGCAATACAGTCGAGATAGGCGTGCGGGACGGCAACGGCATGCCCGATCGCGGTCGAGCCCAGCCGCTCGCGGTCGAGCAAGGCGGCTTCCACTTCGTCGCGATGGTGGCCGTCGACCAGCCCCTGTTCGACGAGATGCGCGACGGTCTCACGAAATACGTTCGGAAAATCGTGCGATTCGAGATCCAATAAGTAGAACCCGTCGGTCAGTGCCTTGCGTAGGAGTTTCATTCTTGCCCTCTCTGGTCAGTCGGTATGGCACAAAACGAATCCTTTTGGAACTATTCAGACTCTGTAACCGTTCACGGAATGTAAGCCGCCGGTTCGCTTCCAAGGGGTCAGACCCATTTTCGGCAACAAGATGCGTTCGCGTAAACAAACGCTTTCTCCGCCGAAAATTGCGTCAGACCCCAGCGGCGTGAACGGCTACGTTTATTCAGCACTCGTGGACGCATGGGACCGTGAAGCCCCTCGATATTGTGCTAGAACGTGAATCACGCACGCGTTACCAATCCATCGCGCCATCCATCTAATGCAGCTTTTGGGCTCGGATGACCTGCGTGTTCATCTGTTCCGGGAGCATGAACACATCGCCGTCGCGATTGCAATAGTAGAGGCCGGATTTGGAGGGGCGCCGGCCGTGGCCGTCGGCCCAGATAGCATAGAAATCTGGCCTCGCGTTCACTGGACGGCGGACGTAGGTGTGGTTCCGCGGACTGTCGTGCGTCATCTGCCGAACCATGTGCCAAGTGAGGCCTGCGTCCTTGGTCAGCCACATCGCAATCTCACCACCGGGATTGTACGGTTGCGGGCCGGTCTGAGTCGGGGCGATCACGCGCCACGTCGTGTCCGACTCGATGTACAACGGGCCCGTGTCGTAGTTGTTGTCCGACTGGAACGCTTCGCGAATCTGCCAATCGGTGCCGGTCCAACGAGCCGTGGTCCAGGTGCGCGGATCGTTCTTCGGACCGGACGCGAACCCGCCGCTCGTGACGAACAGAATGATCGGATTGCCCCGTGAATCATAGTTCAGGTCTTTCATATAGACGTTTCGGCGTTGCGATGCGAAGTCGGCCACCAACGCTTTATTGGCGGCGTCCTCGAGCGGTGTCTTCAGCACGGTCCCGTCAGCCGTTTTCCAGGTGGCGCCGAAATCATCGGTCTGCATATAGTACGCATTCGTGCGCCAATTCAGCCCTTTGCCCGCCGGGTGCATGTTGAAGGCCGTGCCAACCTTACCGCCGAATGGGAAACTCACTTGATAATGCCCCATTTCGATGTGTGCGATCAGTGTGCGTGGCGTCCAGTCCACACCGTTGGCACTGGTCCACACGTTGAGTCCCCGACCACGTTTGTAATAGGTGTGCAAAAAGAGGAACCCTTTGCCGGGGATGAACCAGGGCTGTGGATACGAAAAATTGCCAGTCCAGACAAGTTCAAACTCCTCGATATCGTAGGGCTTCTTGCTGCGCGAAATATAGGATGGACGACCGATGCCGTGGCTGCTGGAAAAGATCCAAATGGTGCCCTTGTCGTCAACGTTAATGACGGGGTTGTCGTGTGCGTCAGTGGTCTTCTTATCCAGTAGTATCGTGGGTCGAGCAACCATGCCGGTAGCGTGGTCGTAGTACGAAACCATGTGATAGAGCGTGCTGTTGGCTCTGTTCGTACCGCCGTAGCAGAAGAACGTCTTGTTCGCTTCCGGTGCGTACCAGGCCATCGGAATGTGCTTGGCGCAATAGGTGCCCAATCCGCCGCTGTATTTGTAGACATACTCGCTGTTAGGCAGCTTCTGATTGTAGTACCAAATGCCTCGGAAGCCGTCACCTTTCTTGTTGATCAGCAGCCGGCCAACTTCACGCCGTTCGGCCTTCAGCGTAGCGGGCGGGATGCTGGCCAAGCCTCTGTCCGAACGGCTGTCGGCGGTCCAATAGGCTAATAATTGGTCGTCCAAGACGCCCCCGGTCTTACCGGTGAACACCGCAGACGCCTCTTTGGCGGAAAGCGTCCGATTCCAAATACGAATGTCCGTCATCCGACCCTTGAGCGGACGATCCTGGTCGTTGAGGCTGCCAATGAACACATCACCCTCACCGCCATGGATCTCACCTCGCGCTTCGGCCGTCGCGGCCAACTCGCCGTTGACATACAAGCGGACCGTCGCACCGTCATAGGTACCCAGGTAATGTGTCCAAATCCCGGCCGGAGGACCGGCCACATCCGCATGCGTGTAGCTTTCGGCCTTGTGCCGCACAAGCATCCGCACGCGTCCTTCATGCAGGTAAAAAGTGAAATTACTACTCGCCTCGCCTTGGTTCAGGAACACCTGACCTGCCTTGACATGATCGGCTTTCAACCAAACCGCGACACTCAGCGTCTTCCTGCTCAATGCTCCGGGAACGACCGGTGCGGCCAACACGCTTTTCCCATCAAACAGAATCCCATCGTCCGGCGGCGCGGCGTACAGAAGGCATGAATTCAAGCCGATCATCAACAGGGCCGACATGCCGAGCCAGTTTCGGACACTGAGCATTTGTGAATCCCTTTGTTGCTATTGCCGTTGCATCGTTGTGTATCAGGTGAAGCGGGTACACCCCATTGTTCCTGGACAATAGACGTGCTGTCAACCCTGTCGTTATGGAAGAGCGGCCAGCAGAAGAGGCAGGATTCCAGATGTGATCGACTCCCGATGCTTCGCCGTGGAACCAGGGCATATTGAGTGCACTCGGGTTATCTTCTGCAGAAAGAATCGCGAAAAGGCATGACAACCCATCACGAAGTTGCGTCGACTTTCCCAAGAATGGCGGCTGACGCGCCGCCCGGCACGCACGGTGTATCTTGTGTTTCATGACCGATGTCACACGAATACTGATCCAGATGCAGCAGGGCGACTCGGCGGCGGCCGAGCGGTTGATGCCGCTGGTATACAACGAACTGCGCACGTTGGCGGCGCAACGACTGGCAGGCGAGAAGCCGGGCCAAACGCTGCAGGCCACGGCGTTAGTCCACGAGGCTTATCTTCGGTTGGTAGGCAGTGATTCCAACAAAAACTGGAACAGTCGCGG
>JAJSAJ010000703.1 GCA_024274855.1 Planctomycetota bacterium
AGCGCAGCGGGGTCATACTCTTTCCACTGACAACTGACAACTGACAACTGACAAATGACAAATGACAAATGACAAATGACAAATGACAACTGCCCCCCCACGCACTCTCGTCGTGAACGGTTACCAAAAACAAAAACCAGCTTCCCCTCACGGCCCTCGGCGTGGCGGAGTGCCATGTCCGTCCCGGATGTACCGAGCCCGCATCCGCGCATAGTCCTCCGGAGTCGGCAGATCCGAAGTCACCCCATCGGCCGAACACGCATCTTCGAACATCTGGTTTAGGAACGGACGGCACCAACCACAGCCGGTCCCCGCCCCAAAACACTCGCTCAGTTGGCTCGCTCGCTTTGGCTGCTCCACGCGCAAGAAGTTCACCAGTTTGCGACGCGTCACATGAAAACAGAGGCAAAGTTCGTCATTCGGCTCCATGGCGGCACCTCCGGCCGTGTTGCAATCCGATGGGCGGCCTCACGGCACGCCATGATTCTCACAATCGCTCCTCGTATCCTGACCCGTCGTCACGACCAAGGCAATGGCCCAACCTGGCCGCCTTTCACGCCCTTAGCCAGATGGCTAACATAGGATGGTGTGGTCGCCAGCCAACTTAGACCGGCAGATCAATTGTTGTCGCGTTTACTGGGGGGCGTTCGTGCGGCGATCTTCCTTAGCTGCGAGACTCATTCACCCATGGGACGAGCCCATGGGGGTCTGTACACGGAAAAGTGCGACAGTCCTTAGCTGCGAGACTCATTCACCCATGGGACGAGCCCATGGGGGTCTGTACACGGAAAAGTGCGACAGTTATTGATTGACGAATCCTTCGTGGAAGCGGCCCAGAAATTGTTAGGCTTTGTCTCAAAACCCGGAGAAGCAGTGTTTCCGGGAGGGCAAAGCTCCCGCTGAGCCTCTTTTTTTGTTGGCCAGAACGGCTCGGCAGGAGCCGTGCGCGCATCTTGTCCGACGGACCTCCAGGTCCGTCGAATGAACGGACGTGGGCGTCCGTTCGACAATACGGGTCGTGGCTCCGCCACTTGCGTTGCGGGTGAAGCCCGGGGAATAACTCGATCGACTTGGATATTTCACGAACCAGCGGATGCTTCATGAGACCGTCAATTCGCTTTTTCTTGGCTGGCATTATGCAGGGGTCCCATGTGGGACCACTGCTCCACCATCAGGATTACCGCAAGCGAATTACTGATGTATTGAAAGAGCACTTTCCCAAATGCCGAATCGTTGATCCACAAGGTGATCATCCGAATTCCCTCGATTACGACGACGCGACGGGGCGCGAGGTGTTCATGCACCACAACCGCCTGTGTCGGGATGTCGATGTCCTGATCGCTTTTGTCCCGGAAGCATCCATGGGAACGGCTATTGAAATGTGGGAAGCGTATCGCCACGATAAGGTCGTTTTGGCGATCAGTCCACTGGCACATAACTGGGCTATCAAGTTCTGCAGCCATGAAGTCTTTTCCGACTTGGCTTCGTTCGAAACATCGCTCGCATCCGGGCAATTACAGTCGAACATAACACGCTGGATATCCGGCTAGGGCATTGCACCAACCCCATGCGAGGGGCTGCCATGCCGATTACTGACCATGCACAGTCGTCCGACCCCCAAGTAACCGCTGACACAGCGATCGGCGCAGCAGACCATGAAACACGTCCTCGAACCCGGCCATCTGGGACTCCGTGCGTGGCTGAACGACCATGCTTATCCGCAATACCGCGCGTCACAGATCCGACGCTGGCTATTCCAGCGGCGGGTCTCGCAATGGAACGAGATGACGGACTTGCCAAAGCGGCTACGTGTGGCACTATCGACCGAGTTCACGATCTGGACGACACGTATCGCCGCGCACCAGAAGGCGTCGGATGGGACCGAGAAGTTGCTGCTGGAGTTTGGCGATGGGAGCCGCACCGAGTGCGTTCTGCTGCCCGGTGCATCCGATCATTCGATCTGCATCAGCACGCAAGTCGGATGTTCAATGGGTTGTGTTTTCTGCGCCAGCGGTCTGGATGGTGTCCAACGTAACCTGACGGCTTCGGAAATTGTCGAGCAGATGCTACGTCTGCAACTGCTTCTGGCTCCGACACATCGAATCAGTCGCATCGTCGTGATGGGGATGGGCGAACCGCTTGCGAACCTGAAACAACTGCTCCCGGCACTCGATGAAGCCCGGGATCCCGAAGGTCTGGGCATCGGCACGCGCCGCATTACGATCTACACGGTTGGAATCGCAGCTGGAATTCGCCAGCTTGCGAACCATTCGCGGCGTTACCCTTTGGCGATTTCGCTCCACGCGCCCAATGACCATCTCCGCAGTCAGCTGGTACCGGTCAACCGGCAGCATCCCCTTTCCGATCTGATGGAAGCTGCGGAGCTCTATTTTCGGGCATCGGGGCGCCGGGTGACCTACGAATACGTCATGCTGGCCCGTGTCAACGACCATGCAGACCATGCCGAGCAACTGGTTCGCCTGCTGCGAGGCCGGACCGCCCTGGTGAACCTCATCCCCTACAACCCGGTTGCCGGCCTTCCTTTTCGAGCACCGACGGAAGCGACAGTCACCCGGTTTTGCCAGATTCTGGAAAATGGGGGCGTCCAGGTCCAAGTACGGCAGCGCAAGGGTGCCGGAATCCAAGCGGCATGCGGCCAACTTCGCCGAGATCGACCGGTCTTTTAGCCCGCAACTGGTGTTTCATTCAGTAGATCGAGCGTATTTCGACACGGATACCAGTCCGGCGACTGCGGCTCCGATCCGATAGGGAAGCAAACGCAAAGGGGGACTCTTCCAACTCGGCCCATGTGGATTCAATCGAACGACTTGCCTACACTAGAAAACAGCAGCGACGATATTCTATTGACGAACTACGGTATGCAGTTTGGCGTAAGCCACCGGACGTTGCCAGGCGCGATCGTCGGCGACTACGAACCGGGTGTTCCAGCGGAGCGGACTCCGCGTCCGAGCGTCTGACAGTAACCACTCCAATGAAATTCGAGCCCTCGGGGCTCCATACGCAACGCATGCTCAAGTCGGCGGGAATCCACCATTGGCTCTAAGCGATACGACTGCCACGAACTATGAACAGCGCGATCCGGACGTGCGGTTGATGCTTCAAGTGCGCGACGACGACGCTGGCGCCTTTGAAGAACTCGTCGCGCGCTATCAATCTCGTTTGATCACCGTGCTGGAGCAGCTTGTTCGAAAACGCGACCAAGCGGAGGATCTGGCCCAGGAAGTTTTCATGCGGGTATTTCGCGCACGAAAAACCTATCAGCCGGGCGCCAAGTTCGCGACCTGGCTGTTTACTATCGCCAACAATGTTGCCCGCAACGCAAATCGCTCACGGGCCCGGCGCCGCGAAGTGAGCATGGGCCAACGGCCGGTAAATGACACGCCAACCGACCCCTTGGACCAGCTTGCACTCGCCGCAAGCGGCCTGATGCCAACGCGACAACTCGATCAGGCGGAACGAGCCGAAGTGGTTCGCACGGCGATTCAATCGCTGAACGAACGCCAACGCATGGCACTCCTGTTATCCAAGTTCGAGGGAATGAGTTACGCGGAGATTGCCGACGCGACGAGCATGTCGACGCAAGCCGTCAAGTCGCTTCTTTCGCGTGCTCGATGTAATCTACGCGATTTATTGGAACCTTATATCAAAGAAGGCACATCACCGGAAACCAAAGAATCTTGACGCGACATGCCCATGCAATTCGGAAATCAGAGTTTTGTCAATTCGGTATTCCGTACGCACTTGTCGAGGAGACATTCCGCGTGAAAGTTTCAGTTTATGATTTGCGAGCGGTGCGCGCATTTTGTGCGATCGATACTGGAGTATGGTTTGTCAGCACTAGCGATTTGTGCCACCAGAACGCATCAAGTGGTTATGCACGTTCGACACCCACCACTAGCCGCGGCCCTGCCGCCTTAGTTGCGGGCGAAGCCCGCATTAGGCCGAAACCATGAGTGAAATGAGTTCTCATCCAATCGGCGATGACTCCCTCACACAACTCGTCGCGTATCTGGACGGCGAGTTGGACGCGGACAGTTCGCGCCGAATCGAGCAACAATTGGCGGAAGACGCGACATTTCGCCTGGAATTGCAACGACTGCAGCAATCCTGGGATCTCCTTGATCAACTGCCGCGCGCGGAAGTCGACTCGTCGTTCACGCAAACGACGGTCGAAATGGTGGCTCTGTCCGCCGAAAGCGATCTGGAACAAACACAGCAGATCCAGAAACACCAGAATCGTCGTTTTTGGTGGTACGCCGCCGGAAGCGTTCTTGCGGCATCCCTGGCCGGGTACATCGGCCTGTCACTCTGGTTGGAACAGCCGAACAAACAGTTGATTCGCGACCTCCCCATTATCGAGCAGATCGACTTATACCGGGTCGCGGATAGTGTCGAGTTCTTACGGCAACTGGACCGGGAGGGATTATTTGACGAGGAGGTGGATGATGCGCTTTGATTGCCAACAATGGAGCACCCGCACCGCACCGCTCTTCACTCTCTTGATGCTTCTTGCGTTAACCGGGGACCTAACAGCCGGCGATTCAACTCGACCCGGCACCACCGAGCAAATTGGGAAGATGGACGATGCAAAAAAAAGCGAATTGGTGCAGAAACGGCACCGGTTCGACGAATTGTCTCCCGACCAGCGCAGTCATCTCCGCCAATTGTATGCTCAATTGAGCCAGGACCCGCAACACGACCGTTTGATGCGCGTACTGCAACAATACAGCGATTGGCTTAAGACACTTCCAGCCGGTCAGCGAGCACAACTGTTGAGCATCCCATCCGACCAGCGAATCACCCAAATCAAAAAGATCATGCGATCTCAGGAGGCACAGCGGTTTCGCATGATGGTCGACGGGCGTTTGAGTCGGCAGGATATGCGAACGATACTCGATTGGGCGGACCAGTTCATCAAAGACCATGAAAAGGAGATCTACGCCCAATTGCCGAAACAACGTGAACGTCCCAAGACCACGGATCCCGCGCGTCGCCGACGCATCATGGCGTTCTTCGTGTTCCGAAACACATCACTGAACCTCCCTCGGCCATCCAGCGACGATCTCGACCGCCTGTCAAAGCTGATTTCACGAGATGCTCGCGAGTTCCTTACAAAACTCGATGACGACGACGAACGTGCTCGCGTTCTGAATACCTGGATCCGAGCGGCAACGTCCAGTCGATTCCGGCAGCCTGTCAGCCGACAGCAACTTGCGAAGTTCGCGACCGAACGACTCAATGCCGAACAACGCGACTTTCTGGAAAGCCTACCTCGCGATCGCTGGCTTCGCGAATTGCATAACCTGTACTACCAGGATCTCAATCGACGCTCGCGTGATTCGCACCGCCCGTTCCCTCGGGGCGGTCGAAGGCGGCATTCCCCCTCCGATGACAAGCGTGCCGAATCCACCAAGCCATCGAACGATCAGAAACACGCAAATCAATGAACCTCACACGACACACGTCCACTATGCGCGCATAGTGGACGTCCTACCGGGCGGGTGGGACATGAAGTGGCGAAGTGATCTGCTATTCAATATCCGGCTCGGCAAGCTCGGACCGACCGGCCCAATTCCGCCGTCTTCGACCAAACGACAGTCGACTACCGCAAATTGGATAAATAGAAGGCCCGCGGAGCGTTCCATTGCAGCAAGTCAGGCACGCTGATCCCCGGCGAGCGGGCTTGAGTCAGCCCCAAGATGCCCAACATGCTGAACTCGCGTTCGTATTGAACAACAGCGACGTCTGCCGAGTCCAAATCGGCCAACTAGACCGCTCGGGCAATCGCCTTTTCAATGAACCCAATACGGTCAATCAGCCCAAACTGCAGGGCACGCGTTGCCGAAAAGATTTCGCCGGTCGCCAAGTTTCGATCCGCCTTCACTTCGCGGAGCTCTTTGCCCGGATTAGCCTTCGCCAGCATCGGGCGACCAGACTTCACAATCTGCTTGAATCGCTCGAAAGACTCGTCGATGTACTCTTGAACCAGCTTGCGATCACTTTCGGACATTGGCCGTGTCATACTCAACAACTGCTTGCGAGGGTGGCTCGCAATGGAGTCATCCTGAATCTGCAATTTCGCCATCAGCCCGCTAACGTCATAATGGGGCATGATCACACCGATCGAACCCGTCGTCGTTGTCGGTTCGGCAAAGATCGTGTCGGGCTGGTCGCCCACGGCCATTGCCACATAGTAGCCACCACTTGTCGCGATACTGCCCATACTGACCACAATCGGCAACTTGCGTTCATCTCGCAATCTGAGCAAATGGTGGTAGATGTAGTCAGCACCCGTCACCGTCCCCCCGGGGGAATCAACTCGCAAGACAACTGCCTTGACACTCGGATCGGACCGGATCCGATCGATTTGATGTTTGACGAATCCGTCGCCTCGCATAATGATGCCGCGAACGTGGATAATGGCCACTTTATTGTCCGCACCCGGGGTTCCCGAGTGGTATTTTTCACGGATCCCTCCGGTGGTGTCATAGTATTGCTGCATCGCGGAATACTGACTGACCACGACCAGTGCACAGACGAGAAAACCCGTCCAGCCGATCCAAGTCAACACGCGTCGCCAGGGACCGGGGCCTGGGCAATGGATCATGGGCTCTGGACGCAAGGTGGTTTCGACCAATTCGGGACGCACGGGGGGGACCTCGACATGGGGCTCCAAGGGAGCCGGTTGGTCGTTGGATTGCGGGGAATTGTCCATCAGCATCGCTCCTCAAGCGGCAAGGCCGCAACCAAATCGGAAACGGGGCCCGCATTGGGGCCGCTTCCGTTGATCGCTGAATACAACAGGTGCGCACGGTGCGCGATTGTTACAACGTAGAACGGGCTTCGCCCGGAAGTCAAGGGTCACGAATCGAGAGCCAGGAGGGTTCCAGCTTGAAGCCTGCCAAACCAAAATTGGTGTGCGTCACGCGCGCGTTTTCCAGACGACGCCCCGAAAACACGTACCACAACACCTGCATCGGATGTAAAAACACCCAAGGGCTGGCTCCCGGACCGACAGTCTACCCCAGCGCTGGGGAAAATCTAATGTGCGATGGCCTTTTGGCCTTGTCTTCACCCACATCTTCAGTTTTCCGGCCAGGCTTGTCCCGGCGGGAATACAGCGGGAATACAGCTGATTAGCTACACTTGCGAGAAAACCAGTAGCCCACCCCCGCCAGCATGAGGGCGCCGAACGCCCCTGAACGGTGCTTTCCGTAAAGAGCCGCACGAATCTCTCAGCCAGTACGGGGAGTCAGGAAACTCCGCCATTGCGCCATTGCATTGCCGCGTCATTGGTGTTGCCACAATCCACTGCGTGCCGCTAAGCTATGCTGCTGCCGCCCTATGAGAATGTGTCACAGAGCCCGAGTGTAGCATTTGGCCACCACGCACGCTCCACAACGGACATTTTGTGTCAGATCCCCAGAAACTGCGGTGGACCATGTTATTCGGATATCGCACCTGCTAATGAGGACTGAGGACGTGCTAGTCGCAGCTTCGACGGAATGTTTCGCCGACCTTCCACTCCATGAGGCCATTTCCAAACTTGGAGACCTTGAGTTTTCCAGTATTGAAATTGCTTTGCACGAGGACGGCAAACAACTGCACCCTTCCTGGATCGAACCCAATTTTGACAAGACCATTGCAATCTGTCGCGACACGCATCGACTGAATGTGATTGCCTATAGCGTCAATATCCTAGCCGATGGCGAAACCTATTATCAACAGTTTCGGACCATTTGCCGCTTAGCCAAGGCAACCAAAGTGGTTACGATCATCGTGCCATCCACCGAATTGGGAACTCCATTCAACGAAGAGGTCGAGCGTTTGCGACGCCTGGTCGATCTGGCGACTCTTGAAGGTGCCCGCGTTGCCATGAAAACGCAGATTGGCTGTTTGACCGAAGACCCCGATACGGTAGCCGTGCTGTGCGACAACGTCAAAGGCCTTGGTATTACGCTCGACCCAAGCCATTTAATCTGTGGTCCTCATGCCAAACGCGGCATCGACAAGCTGATGAAATACGTCTACCACGTTCACCTTCGCGATTCGTCGAAGGACGCGCTTCAAGTCCGTATCTGCCAAGGCCAAATTGAATATGGTCGACTGATCAGTCAATTGAGCAGCGTCAAATACGATCGCACGCTCAGTGTCCACGTGACTCCCCTGGAAGGTGTGGACCACCACGGAGAACTGCGAAAACTGAGACTCCTGCTCGAAAGCCTGCTGTAATCACGGGTGAGGCATAGCCGCCGGCCAAGCTAAAGAAGCCGCCTGCTTTAGCTGGCGGAGCAGTCCCGCGGTAAACCTACCAGCACCGGCACCCCGCACGCGTTCTGGAAAGAAGCCGCCTGCTTCGGCAAACAATCAGTCCTGTTCCGCCTGTTCGGCATTCGGCTTTTCAGCGGGGACTAGCTGCTCGAGTTGTTTCCGCAATTCTTGCAGCTTGGCCTGAATCCTCTTCAGCATTTCGGGGGGCAGCCGTTTGGTGCTTTGGTCGAGTCGCTTTTCGACCTGCTTAAGTTGTGCCTGGACCTTACCACGAAGCACTTTGGGAAATCCGTTGGGAGTTTTCAAACGCAAAGGACGAAGTTTCAGTCGCCGGCCTGGCATGACTTGGATCCGAGTTCGTAGTGCCCCGTGCCCTTCCGGGTCGCCAAACCAGGCAACATCACCTCGATTGCCAAGCATTTGCTCGACATACGTCTGAATATCCTCGGGCAGTTTATCCAGCGACCGCTCATCAACACTCCATTTTTTGTCGCCTCGCTTGACTGTGATCCTGGCCTGCTCGCCGCCCTTTCGGGTAACGGTCACTTCCAGGTCTTTGGGCAGCGTCTGATCACCATCGGGAAAGATCATGCCCGGCCACAGTGGCCTAGTATATCGCTCGACAAATTGTAAGAATCGTCGTTGGAACTGCCCATCCCAGGATTTTCGTGTGGATTGCAAGTCCCTTTGGGAGGGCCAGACACGGCCGTTCACCTGTTTCCGCCGGAGGAACGATGATGAGACA
>JAJSAJ010000045.1 GCA_024274855.1 Planctomycetota bacterium
AGGACGGTCGCGGCGTAGGTGGACTGTGTGACGGCTCCACCTGCTAAAGCAGGCGGCTTCCGAAGACGGTGTGGTGGGGGACGGTCGCGGTGTAGGTGGACTGTGTGACGACTCCACCTGCTAAAGCAGGCGGCTTCCGAAGACGGTGTGGTGGAGGACGGTCGCGGCGTTAGGTCGACTATGTGACGGCTCCACCTGCTAAAGCAGGCGGCTTCCGAAGATGGTGTGGTGGAGGACGGTCTCGGCATTGCGCGGTCTGCAAGTCGGCGATGGAGCATCTTGGCGGGACACGTCGGCCGAGCGTGTCGACGGTCATGGACATGGTCTGGTCGGACATGCAGCGGGCGCTGGACGTGCGGCCGAAATCGTGCACGGTGCGCACGTATCAGGATCTGATCTCGGAGGAAGTTCGGGAGACGGTGAATTGGCAGTTTGCGGAGACCTCGCGACAGGAGGCCGGAGCGAAGCAAGAACCGGATTCGCGACGTGGTGGCCGAAGTCCGCAGCCGACTGGGAATCGGCAGGGGCCCATGGCACTTGTGTCATTGTGACATGGGGCAGGCACCTCGGCCACGGAAGAACCGGGAAGGCAGCAGCATGGACCGGCCGGTTTTCAAATCGACCGCCAGCCCACCGGGCTGGCGGTTCGTACGTGCGGAGGGGAAAAAGACTGAAATGACTGCCTTCTGTCACGGATTGTGTGCTGGGCAACGCGTCGAACGGTGTCGCGTTTGCCCGAACGCCGCTCCCCCTCGCTCCAGCACGCTTCGGGGGAGAAGACCCGCGCGTTACTTTTCCCCTTTAGTATAGAGTCACTGGCAACTCTGCCCGTCACTCCCTGTCGCTCGCGCCACGCGCCTTCCTTACTGTCATGGCCCAACTGCTTTCCTATTCTTCTCCTTTGGAACCTCACGCGCGGATGTCCACAGCCTATTTGTTGAATACTCCAGCCACGTCACAGTCGCCGATTAACTTATACGCCGCAATACCTCACGGCGTTCATTGGCGGCGTACGAGGTACCATATTATGGCCGCCAACAACAGGGCGAGCAGCGTCAAGACATGCCTAGGTCCAATTCCGTACATTCCAAGTAACATCATTTTGAATTGAACGCCCTCAAACGCCATGGCTATCGAACTCCCATTTCCGTTTTTTGAGACAGTGCGGCCAATAGAGTGACCTTGCCGGCGGGGCCGGTCAATTGTCCGGTCACGGCATCCAGAAGGGCAATGTCCAACCGCCGGTTTCGGTATTCAAAATACGCCACCCAATAGGGATAGTGGATCAACTGAATGGAATCAGCAGCCCAGTCATTCGGCCCTCGCGTCCAGGAACAGTTTTGGATCCCGGCCTGAAACATGGCTTGGCGAGCGATGTCCAGAGCCTCTGTTTCGGAGAGTCTTGGTTCGAAGCGCTGCTGGTCCGGTCGTGATATCCACTGCAGTTGCGACAGATCCCAGAACGTGGATTGGCGGTCCTGACCGTTAATCAGCAGGTTGGCGGTCGATTGTCTTCCCTTTTGGGTTCGAGTCAAGAAGGTGACATGGTAGTACGGTAGCCACAATATTTCCATGTGGCGCATTAGGCGCCGCGGCGCTCGGCCCAGCAGGTACCGGCCGGGCCATGCGAGACCACGACGCAGACGGTCGAAGCGTCGGTGCTGCAGAGATTGCTGGGCCGCGTCGGCATCAACGACGGGCTGAATGAATGCGGGAACGCTCACGGGATGGCGGGGCCTCCGGGTGGAAGCGAGTAGGAGCACTCGATCAGGGATCACGACGCAACCGATATCCGTATCCGGCCATTCCGCATCCAACAGCCATTAGCGTGAAGCCGGCTGCCAGGTTGACAACCATGGCGTGCGGTCGGTGCTCCCAGAAGGTACCCAATAGAACGAGCACTGAGAAAAAGGTGAAGAACGCGCCGATAATAATCAACGAGATCGAATCAAGCTGCCGGTTGCTTTGTTGGGGGCCAGGTGCCATGCGGGATCCCTCGTGTTCGATCGCGACTCATCGAAAAAAAACATACAATGCAATAAAGGGAATCAACGCCAGCCAGGCCCAGATCCGCAAGTCGCGCCACCTGGACTCGTCCGGCGCCCCCTGGAAGATGTACTCGCGCTTAAGTGTCAGCAGCCAAAGTCCGGCCAATACGAACAGGCTGACGGCACAAGCCTGACCCATCCATGGAGGCGCACTGTCGAGCCACGCGTCTAATGGCCGAAGAACCGTTTTCAATAGAGGGACGACGTGGGTGTCGAGTCCCTGCTGAATGGCCGCTCCGATCCGCTGAAAGAAGTCGATCATTTTCCATCCAACCTCTCTTGCAAGATGGCCTGTGCTCCGTCGTCATGGAGTACTTGCTGGAAGACGAGCCCCCGAATCTTCTCGGGCGGTTCGGGACGTGTCAGTAGGCTGACTACAACCGTCACGGCCATGGAAAAGAGAAAAGACCAGAACGAAATGAACAGGAATGGGTCTTCCGAGGGGAAAATCTGGTCGCCGATCAGTGTCAGTGTCGTTGTCAGGGCGACGCCGAGTAACAGGCCGGCCAATCCACCCCATCGAGTGGCTCGAGGCCACATGATCCCGAGCAACAAGATGGCGAGCGTTGGCCCCTGGAAAAACGAAAAGAGTGTTTGGATCGCAACATAGATAGTTTCGAATTGTTCGATCACGGGGGCGACCAATCCGGCACCGAGGATGACCAGAATCGTGACCACTCGGCCGAGCACCAAGCCGTCGCGCGCCGAAACGTCGCGTCCCAAAATCGCCCGGTGTGCTTTGCCATAAATGTCCGACATGAAGACCGTCGTTGTCGAGTTCAGATACGAGTCGACGCTCGACATCAAGGCGGCAAAAAACGCCGCGAACATCAGACCGGTCAGGCCGGGTGGCAGCAGGTCGCGGATCAGGATCGGTACCGCTTCGTCCGCTTTCGTCAACTCGGGATGAATTGCGATGGCGGTCAGCCCGGGCAGAATGACCAGGATGGGAATGAACAGCTTCAAGAAACCGGCCAAAATCATGCCGGCTTTCGCGTCCCATTCCGTTCGCGCCCCCAATGCACGCTGTACGACCGCCTGATTGCCAACGAAATAGGCGGTCGACAGCACGATTCCCAGCCCAAAAACGATTCCCGTCCAGGGATACGGCGTGTTGGCACTGTGCGGTAGCAATAAGGTGAAGTGGCCTTGATACGCGTCACCCATCGATTGCACTCTGGTGACCAGATTAGTCCATCCACCAACCTCCCAGAGGCTAAGCACCAGTAAGGCGCCGGCACCGATGAACATGACAATCATTTGCATCACGTCGGTCATGACTACTGCTGTCAACCCACCGGAAGCCGTGTAGATACCCACAATAGCCACGGTTACCCAGATGGCGACGTAGGTGTCCCAGCCCAGGATCGTGCCGAGGAAGACCGCAGATGTCCACAGCATGATCGCAAGCATCGAGATCAGGAAAAACAACCAAATGACTGCCTGAATCACCTGCACCGCGCTGTTGTATCGCCGGCCCAGAAACTCGGGAATCGTGTAAACGCCGGCCCGCCAATAGTAGGGTAGGAAGACAAAAGCCGCGATGACCATCGCCGGCATCGACCCGATCCAATCGAAGTTGGCTTGGGCGATTCCGTATTTATAAGCACCACCCGCTCCCGAAATCATGTCGATGGCACCGATGTCGCTGACAACAATCGACATGCCTATTGCCCAGAAGGGAAGGGATTTTCCGCCCAGGAAGAAGTCGCCTGCCGAATGGACGTACTTGCCGAAGAACGTGCCAATAGCCAACACGCCGATCATGTAGACCACGATGATCAGATAGTCGATCGATGCGAGCGAACCTTGTACCGTCTCCATAGTCCTCAACCGGATTCTGTTGAAAAAGTCGATTGTCGCGAGAATATCGTATCGTGGCGCGAACCGGGGCACCAAGTGCTGGAACCTTGTCCGGTGTTTCCCTCGATTGGCGGGCCAAAGAGTCTGCACGTTATCGCGCCGCCAGCCCGCCTGTCAAGCGCCGGGCGCCAAACGGCCGCGAATCGATGGCTCCGATCCTTAGCAGCGTTGAGCGTTCTGGATCGGAGAAACGCTGGCATCGGATCGTTGTTGTCGAGTTGGCTACGTTCACCAGAGCCGGAGTTCGGGGGTCCCGCTGGGTCGGCGATGCGAGTTCACCGGCGGGGACAAGCCGATGGCCCCACGTGTTTGGTGGGCGATTGACGATTCCATTGAAACTGGCTCCGCCGCAGTGGGGTACGATAGTGCGTGGCCAGGTTCGGCTAACGTCCAAGGCGTGAAAACGGGAGGTTCTACGGTGGAACTAGCGATCAGCACTCAGCATCTGACGAAGGTTTATGGCAAGCGAGTGATCGCGGTTAACGACCTGAATCTGGAGGTGCCGAGCGGGTCGGTCTATGGACTGCTGGGTCCCAACGGTGCCGGCAAGACGACGACTCTTCGGCTGTTACTGGGGTTGCAGCGGGCCACGGCGGGACGTGCCGAGGTGATGGGGCGACCGTGTGGCATAAACGGCACATCGGTGCGCCGTCTGATCGGTTATCTGCCGACGCATCCGTCGTTTCCCAGCCATCTTCGCCCGGTTGAGTACCTGGATCTGGTTGGGAAGCTGAGTCGAATTCCCAGTGAGCAGCGTAAGCCGCGACTAACGTCACTACTCCGCGCGGTCGGTCTATCGACGGCGACCAGTCAGCGGATTGGCACTTTTTCGACCGGCATGCGCACGCGGCTTGGAATTGCGGCATCGTTGCTTGCCGATCCACCGTTGTTGTTGTGGGACGAGCCGACTGCCGGACTCGATCCCGCGGCGCGTCGTTTCACGCTTGATTTGATCCGCGAATTGGCGGCGACGCGAACGGTTGTCGTCGCGACGCATATTCTGGGTGACATTGATCAGATCTGCGACCACGTTGGTGTCATGCATGAAGGGCGCATGATCTTCAGTGGTTCGATGCATGCGATGAAGCAGCGTTTACAGGACGATGACTTCCGGTTGGAGTTGGAGGGATCGCCCGAGGCGATCCGGCATGTGGTGCAACAGGTCCATGCGCTGCCCGGCATCACTGCTTTGATTCGTGACACGTTTACGGTCGTTATTGGTGTCGAGGATGCGGAGCGTCGTGCGGGTGCATTAGCCGAGGTACTGAAGTTGGTTGATGCGAGCGATGTGGCTTTGCAGGCGATCCGGTCGGGACAGAATGAAACAGAATACGCTTATTTGCAATTGCTTTCCGAGGACCAAGCTCATGGATTCCGAAGATTCGACCTTCAAGATGGGCCAGTGGTTGATGCCGTTTCTGGCAATCGTGACGCATGAGATTCGGTTCCTGTGGGCCAGTTGGCTTGTCCGACTGTGGCTAATCGGTACCGCGCTGCTTGCGTTCCTGACGACCGCCGGGAATTGGGGCCAGATGTCATCGGCGCTGCTGGTCGCCTCGCTGCTGTTCTCGTACCTTGTGTTCCCCTGGTTCCTGGTTGTTTTCATGTTAGGGATCAGTCCGGTCACTGGGACGCGGCTTGATGCGCTGGCAGACGGTATTCTAAGTCGGCCGGTTACGCGACACGAATACTTACTTGCGGCTTGGGTCGCTCGGGTCTTGGTTGTGTTGGGGGTTTTTCTGGTAGTGATGATTCCGGCGACGGTCATTGTTGTGGCCGCCAAGAGGCCGGTGCCGGCGGACGACGTGACCTGGTATGGCGTGATTGCGGCACTCGGTGTTGTCAGCCTGGTCCTGACCTTTTTGGTGTCGGTCTCTTTTTTGGCTGGAACGCTGTTGCGGAAGCCGCTGTTCGCCGTGGTCATCCTGACGTTTGTCTGGTTCCCGATCAGCATGGTGATGCACACGTTTTCACTTGAGGAATTCTCGCCGATCAGTTTGAGTCAGGCATTGCCGACTTTGCTGCGAACACCGTGGAAAGAGGATGCGCTGGCTGACGCGAGCAGGACCAATGCCCAGGATCTGCAAGCCATTTCGGATCTCGGGAATTCGTTCATCAGCGCGTTGACTGGTGGTGCTCCAGTTAAGCAACGGCCCGCGGGTTTTTTTGAGCGAGGCGATTACAAGGACTTCGCGTTGACTCGTGTCATCTTGGGGTATGGAATTCCGACACTGGCCGTGTTGGGCTTAACCTTGTTTCTGTTTTCGAGACGTGATTTGTAGTGTCGTGGTTTCGATTCTTTGTGTTCGCCCAATGTGGCGATTGACCCGTTGTGGCTTTTACCGTCTCTAATCGTGCTTTGGATACTCGGAGGACTTACTCATGTTGCGTCGAACTTTTGTTCTTTTGGTTGTTGGATTGTCTTGGGTGGTTGCCGGTGCATCGAATGCGGCAGAGGCCACGGCAAGTGCAACGTCCTGGGTCCAGGGCGAAGCCGTCCTGGTGCTACAGGTCAACAAGCCGGAGGCTCTGATTGAGTACATGTTCCAACCGCAGGTCAAGAAGGCGATTGCAATGTTGCCTCAGTACCAGGAGGCGATGAAGAACTCGGAAACGAAAGAGGCTCTGAATCTGCTGAAGTTTATTGAGAATAAGCATGATGCCGATCTACCGACACTCCTCCGCCGTCTGACAGGAAAGGGGATCACTTTTGCGGTGAACCCGGACGGGACCGTCCTGTTGATTGTCGAGGCTGAAGACGCGAAATTGCTGAATGATCTGCACGAGTTCTTCGTGATGATTGTAAAGAACGAGGCCGAGAAGCAGGGGCATCCGGAAAGCGTCGCGTCCGCCGACTACCGAGGTGTCACGGGGTGGTCGTTCGGAAAGAAAGAAGCCCATGCGATTGTTGGTAACCGTCTTCTCGTTTCTAACAAGCCCGACGTGTTGAAGGGGGTGATCGATCTTCGAAACGATTCGGGCGGGAACAGTATTGCGGATTCCGCGGCCTTCAAGGAAGCGATGCAGGCGGTCGATTCTGACGCGATCGTTACGGCTTACGCCGATATGAGCGTCTTGAAGCACGCTCCCGAGTTGAGCAAGGCTTTGTCCAAGAACGACAATCCGCTTGTTCGGTTGCTCTTTGCGCCGATACAAGTGGCGCTTCGCGAGGCGAATTGGGTTTCGGCCGGCGCCACGCTGAGC
>JAJSAJ010000704.1 GCA_024274855.1 Planctomycetota bacterium
GGGGGTCTGTACGCGGAAGAGTGCGACAGTTATTGATTGGCGAATCCTTAGTAATGCAGGGGGAGCGGTCGAATGACCGAGCTCACCACAGCCGTTTTGCTATACTCTCTTGATTTGCAGCTGTTGCGCATCAACCGAGATCACTGGTTGCCATGGCCGACTGTTTGATTGGAATCGGGTCCAATTTGGGGGATCGGGCAGCCATATTAGACCGGGCAACGGCACTGTTTTGCGGCCATGCTCAAGTGCAACTGCTTGCACATAGCACGTATCATGCCACGCGTCCTGTTGGTGGCCCTGGTGGTCAGCCGGTCTTTCTGAACGGTGTTTTGCGTATCATGACGTCGCTCGATCCAAAGGCCCTGCTGGCCTGGGCCCATTCGGTGGAAGACCAAATGGGAAGGCAGCGCACACGGCCCTGGGCGGCTCGGAACGTCGATATCGACTTGTTGTTGTATGATCGCCAAGTGCTGAAATCGGCCGAGTGTGTCGTGCCGCATCCCCGCATGATCGTACGACGGTTCGTGTTGGAGCCGGCTCAGGAAATTGCGGCGGATATGGTCCATGCACCGACAAACTGGACTATCGCTCAGTTGCTGGACCATCTGAATCAGGCTTCGCCCTATATTGCATTGGCCGGGGCGTTCTTCAGTGGGAGGACTGTGTTGGCCGGCGTGATCGATCAGCGTCGAGACACACACGTATTACGAGAACCTGACCCCTCGGATTGGGATATATGGAAACACGAACAGCCTGATGCGCGCTGGGCCGCTCAATGGGCGTGTGTGGCAAGGCGTCGTGAATGCTTGACCCGTTTGTCCGATTTGCTACGCGGCAGGTCTTCCAAGTACGTCGTCAGCGATTTCTGGTTGGGACAGTGGCCAATGGCCGCCTGCCAGTGTTATGATCAAGTGGATTGTGAACAACCGGCGGAGTTGGACCGTTTGCGCCAGTGGCGACAACGTGTTGCCGGCTCACCATCGCCGATGCTCATTTTCTTCCTGGATGTTCCTTTGGACAAGCTGGCCGACCGATGCGTTGACGCGTATCGGCAATGCGACCGATCGACCGCATGCAGGTGGCTAAGGGACTACAGTGAACGGCTTCGACAACAACTCGACACGCCCGGGCACGGGCCGGTTCTTCGAGTAACGGGGGATGTGCATAGTGCGAGTACTGAACTGGCAGCTGCGCTCGATGCGATGTATCCTATGCGTTGAACGTTCGTTCAGGTGCCAATAGGAGGCCGTTTGTTGTGAGCGACGCACAAGCAAGCGAAATTGAAAAGCCCAAGGTTGTCACCAGCCGGTACGCGCTCCGCGTGGTCGTGCAATCGGTCCATTCCGAAGGAAAGACAATCGGTCTGGTCCCGACGATGGGTGCACTGCACGAAGGGCACCTCAGTTTAGTTCGAGAATCGGTCCGGGAGTGTGATTTCACGATCGTGACCATATTTGTCAACCCGATTCAGTTTGGACCGAGTGAAGACCTTTCGCGATACCCGCGTACTTTGGACATGGATCTTGAGTTGTTGGCCGAACACCACGTTGATCTAGTGTTTGCGCCACCACGGCAGGAGATCTATCCCGAAGGGTTTTCGACCTACGTCACGCCTCCTTCGGTCGCTGAACCGTTGGAGGGGAAACGCCGACCCGGACATTATCGAGGTGTGGCGACGATCGTCCTAAAGCTGTTTAACCTGGTCCCGGCGCATATCGCCTATTTTGGACAGAAGGATTATCAGCAAGCATTGGTTATTCGAAAGATGGTGTGCGATCTGGACCTGCCGATTCGGCTTGAGGTGTGCCCGACGGTGCGCGAGCCTGACGGATTGGCGATGAGCTCGCGCAATCGGTACTTGACGGATGCACAACGCCGGCAAGCGACTGCTCTGTCGCAATCACTGAATCAAGCAGCTGAAATGGTTGCTGCTGGCGAAAGTGATTCGGCGCGTATTTTGCAAGCAATGCGGGAAACCTTGGAATCAGCCGGGATCTCACGCATCGACTACATCGCGTTGACTGATCCGGAAACACTTGAAGATACCGCTAAGGTCGTTCCGGAGACGATGGCGTTGGTCGCTGCGTATGTTGGTGATGTTCGTTTGATCGACAACCGGCGAATAGGATAAACAATCGGTGCGCTCCACACTTTTTTACGTCCCACACGCGGACCCTTGGTTGCACGTCCCACTTTTCGGATTTGGCTGGCTGCTTTTGGTTTGGGGTGTTGTCGGTGCTGCCTTGTTGATCTGGTTGATTCGCAGGTACGGTTGGAGCGAAGAGTCGCGAGGATACATCCCCGTGCTGTTGGTACTCGGAGCTGCGATCGTCTGGGTAGCACCGATGCTTGAGGAGGCCACATCGGCAGGTGA
>JAJSAJ010000705.1 GCA_024274855.1 Planctomycetota bacterium
CGGTTGCCAATGCGGCTAGCAAGGCACTGGGCGAACTGAAAGGGGATCAGATCAATGCATCGATTCTCAAGATGCTTGACAGCAAAGACAGACGCATACTCCTCTCCGCAATCCAGATCTCCTCAAAGCGAAATATCCACGTGGCCGCGCCCACTCTGTTGAAATTGGCACATCGTGAAGATGCGACAACACGCCAGGCCGCGATTCGTGCCCTGGGACGAACGGGAACAGTGGACCAACTGCCCAAGTTGATCGATTTGGCGATCGTAACACTCGGCACGGATGATTCGGAAATTGTTCAGAAAGCACTGCGGTCGGCATGCATCCGTATGCCGCAAGACAAATCCACGAGTGAACTGGCCGGTGCGATCGCCAATGCACCCAAGGCAGCACAGATCATCTTGCTCGAACAACTTGCCGTGGTCGGCGGACCGAGCGCACTGCAAACACTCGTTGCGGCAGCCAAGAGTAAGGACGAAACAATACAAGATGCCGCCACACGACTTCTGGGTGGATGGCTTACGGCCGACTCGGCGCCGGCGCTGCTGGAGCTGGCCAAAACACTCCCTGGAGGCAAGTATCGGATTCGTGCGCTGCGCGGCTACATCCGCATCGCCCGTCAATTGCATATGACCACTGCTCAGCGCATGGAAGTCTGCCGTCACGCGCTGGCAATCGCGGACCGCAATGCCGAGAAGCTGCTGGTCTTGGAAGTGCTCCGCCGTTATCCGGCCCCTGAAGGCCGACAAATCGCCGAGTCCCTCCTGGGAAACAAGAAACTCAAGGGAACTGCTCGGTCGACCATCGCTTCGATCACCAAGGCGATCGGACCAGAAAACCTTGACCAAGCCGGCTTCGTTGCCCTGTTCGACGGCAAGACGCTTCATGGCTGGAAAGGCAATATGGCCTTCTGGCGAGTGGAAAACGGAGCTATTGTCGGCGGCAGCCTGACACAAATGGTCGAGCACAACGAGTTCCTGCGCACCCAAGAGAAGTACACAAATTTCGAGCTGCGTCTGCAGTTCAAACTGACAGGTTCGCGCACCAACGGAGGTGTGCAGTTCCGCTCGCAAGAAATCCCGAACGATTTTGAAGTCAGCGGATTTCAGGCCGACTTGGGCGATGGTTGGTGGGGATGCCTTTACGATGAATCACGCCGAAGAAAAGTCCTGGCGGGGCCTCCGAGTGATCAGCGAGGCAAACCGGTTCGTCTCGGCAGCTGGAATGACTATCGCATTCTCTGCAAAGGAAATCGAATCCAACTCTGGATCAACGGCGTCCAAACCGTTGACTACACCGAGCAGGATCCCAAAATCCCACAGACGGTAATCATCGCCGTGCAGGTTCATGGCAAACTGAAGATGGAAGCCCGATATCGTAATATTCGTATCAAACAGCTCTGACCAGACTGGACCTCGGACCAATCACCGTAGGACATGTCCAGCGCGTTCACTGAAGCCATGTATGCAAACTAATTAGTCCGGAGCTCACTATGCCACACCTCCAGCGAACTCTCCTAATCAGCCTATTGTGCTTATGCAGTGCCTTGCCAAGTCGGGCGCGCGGAGAATGGACAACGATCTACGGTTCCGCTCGACAGGAAGCGCGCCGAATATCCAGCGCTTCTTTGGCCGTGCCACTCTCGCCGGCGCAATGGAAGACGACCATATCCAAACGACGGGAAATGTGGCGCGAGATGCTTGGGCTGTCGCCGCTGCCGCCACGCACACCACTGGCCGCCAAAATC
>JAJSAJ010000706.1 GCA_024274855.1 Planctomycetota bacterium
AGTATCGAGTCCGGCTGTTGGACGGTGAGAGCAACGTGGAAGAAGTGGAGGCGGCCTATCAACAGCAGGAGCGGAAGTTGTCTTTCCTGGACGAACTGGGCCAGATGGTGCAAGTTGCCGGCTCGACTCGAAAATCCGCCGCCGGCTCGAAAGCGAGGCGTAATCTTAAACAGGTCGGCTCGGCACTCCAGAACTACGCGCGACAGAGTGCCGAAGTTGACACTCGGAACGCCGCGGATGTTCAGCAACGCGCCCAGCAGCTCGAAGCCGATATCCGACGGCTCGAGGCATCGAAGTCCGATTCCGGGCGGATGGATGCGAATGCGGATTTCTACTTCCAGCCCCTTGCGAACCTGGCGGATTCCAAACAGCTCGATGCGGAACTGGACCGAAAATTCGAAACGCTCTCGGACCGGCAACCGACGGGCATGACACGACCGGCCCCGGCGACAGAACAGCCGCAACAGCAACGAGGCCAGTTACGAGAACGGGCCGCCGAGCAACTGCATCGTCTGCAGACGATGCAGCGGGCAGCTCAGGGCAAACGGAAAACCGCCAAGCCAAGCGGGCGAGTCGCCGAAACGGACCCGAAGGTTGGCAAACGTCCTGCCGACCAATCGCAGGGAGTGCCGGGTGCGGACCGACGGGACGAAAAGGCCGGTGCTCCAATCCGTGGTACCGCACCGGAGTCGCCGGTTGGAACCGGTACGCTGTCTTTGGACCTGGATTTGGCTATGACCGGCACGGCTTACCATTTCCGCAAGTTGCATGGGGACCCGCGGCTGGTTATCAGCGTTCGCAGCGAGAGTGTATCGCGACTCCTGGTTGCCTTCCTGTGGAGCGTGCTTTGCCTGGTCGTGGGTGGAATTGCGATCCGTGGTCTGCGCCGTCCCAACGCAGGTGCTTTCGCGTCCAACGCCTGGCCGTGGTTCGCGGCCCTTGCCGGCACCGCCTGGCTGTTTCTGTTGCCGGCCGGTCTGTTTGGTGCGGCGCTGCTGGTGATCAGCCTGTGTGTGCTGATCGCGCGCTCTCGCCGCCGCAAGGCGGCCAAGGTATCGTCAACCGTTGATTGACGACATTGACGGCACAACGGGCGTGATAATGGTCAGCGGCACCAGTGTCATCCCATGTTTGCTGCTCGATGCAAAGATGAAAGCGTAGACCCTTCCGCCCAAGACGCTCAAACGTCGCAGCGGGATCTACGGCGAAATAGTTCTCCGCGAAGATAAACGACGCGTCGCCGAAGAGTCGATTATTCTCCTGAAGAACGACAAGAATCTGTTGCCGCTAGACCCGCGAAAGCTGAATAGGATCGCCCTGATCGGGCCCAATGCAAACCAGGTGCAGTTCGGCGACTACGTGTTTTCATCGCCCGATCCACTCTGGCCGTTCGGGTTCGGACTCTCCCACACCATCGGTGCTCAGGAAGATGTACCGTCCTCCGGCACCACCAGCGGTCAGAGCGAGCAGAACGCCGGCATACGTCGATGGACGAAGAAAAGGGTTCATCGTTGCAGCTCCTTGCGCTTATCTCGGATTGGTCGGTAGCAGTATTCATTCATCAGCGCGACCGCTCCCAGGTCGCCGTGATCTTTGACGGTCGAGACAAAGGCTTCGAGTGCTTCGCGGATAGCGGTGTATGCGACGTCGATGTGGCGGCGAGCGTCGTTCGGCTTGTCCGCTTTTTCTGCTTTTGCCGTCATGCCGAAGGCATCAGCTGCATCCAGATAGCGGACAGCAAAATGTAATCGGCCCACGAAGCAGTCGATGTATTCACGGCCCGCCGACCGGCTGTTCTGTTGAGCTTGCTTCATGTGCTTCAGAGCCTGACGATACAGCTCCCGATCCTGCTTAATGGCATCCGACAACCCACCGCTGCTGTAGTGCTTCGTCATCATGTTCGGTATCGGGAAGCCGAACCCCAGGCCGTGTTGATCGAGTCGCAGCGTGGCCTCCTCAATCAGCGCAAACGCCTTGAGTGTCGGCCCGATGGATTCCCGACCGCAGACGTGTTCAACCTGATCGGCATACGCTTGCTGCGGCGTCACCGAAGCGTCCCAGCTTGCACGCGACAGATAGTGGATCGTCGGATCCTGATCGCTGACCGTCCAATACCGCGTATAGAACCCAGACCAGTTGTTTTTGCGAAGATCGCCCAACAGCGTGTGCAGCGAGCCGGTGGCTGACTGCGGCAACACGCCAACGTTATCGTCGCCAAGTGTGAAGATCAGACTGGCTGGTGTCTGTTTCGGCGGTACCTGATGAAGCAAGTCCCGCTGGCGAAGCTGGCGGCTTGCCGTGTAGTCGATGAAGCTCAAGACTTCTCCGCCAGGGGGAACCATACGAGCGACAAGTGGAAACAGTTCCGCAACAACACCGTTGTAGACCAGCTTGATATCGCTGCCGCCGCCCGGTCGTCGCAGGAGCTTCTTTTCACGAATCAGTGAATCGAAGAAGTCAAGGAACGCCAGGTCACCCTTCAGCATCGCCTCGACTCGCTCGCCGCCGCTCGGGAACGACGTCCGGCTTCGCGCGGTCGCACACAGGTCGTTGTAGGTACCGAGATCGGTCAGCTTGTAACGGGAGGCCAGTCGATTGTAGGCCTCTTCCGCCTGGCCGGTACAACCGCGATGCTCGGGCGTGCCAATATGCAGGAAATCGATGTCGGGATAGGTTGCGATGTAGGCGCGGACAATCGTCGCTACCATTTCACGCAGCAGCGGGTCGTCCATCGACTGGTCGGCTCCTGGTCCGGCCGTTAGGTCCCCCAGCTGATGTACGGGTTCTGAGCCGGGAAGAACTTTCATGAACTCCTTGGGCCACTCGACCGGTGCAATCGACAGCCCCGTTTCCATGCCCAACGTTCTGGCTTCTTTCAAAATGCCTCGGACCAGGCCGATCGCCCGCTTCCGGACTTCTCTTGGCGAGTTGGCACCGATCAGTTCCGGATTGGTGAAGACCGTCATCTGGCCGAACTTCTCACGACCGATCGTATCGTCGTCGATAGGATGCTTCTGTCCGAAATAG
>JAJSAJ010000707.1 GCA_024274855.1 Planctomycetota bacterium
AAAAAAACGATCCCATTTGGTTTGATCAGTCGTAGCAGTCGATTGAGCAGATCGACGTGGTCGGTCTGGATATCCCAGTCTTGGTCGGTTCGCTTGCTGTTTGAAAAAGTAGGTGGATCGACCACGGCAAGATCGTAGAACGGCAACTGTGGATGCTGAGTCAAGAACGCACGCGCATCGTCACGCACGAAGCGATGTTGAGGGCCGGAGAATCCGTTCAACGCCATGTTGCGACCTGCCCAGTCCAGGTACGTGTGTGACCAGTCAACCGTTGTTGTTTTCGCGGCACCGCCGGCGGCCGCATAGACCGAGAAAGCGCCCGTGTAGGCAAAAAGGTTCAGTACGTTTGCGTCGACAGCTTTCGCCCGAAACATGGCCCTCGCAATGCGGTGGTCCAGAAACAGTCCGGTATCCAGGTAGTCGGAGAGATTGACAATGAAACGAAGACCGCCCTCGTTGACCGTGATTTCATAGTGTTGGTTCGCGAGGTGCTCATGTTGTGTCGTACCTCGCTGACGACGACGCTGTTTAAAGAAAACGTGCTGGTTTTCGATCTCCAATGTCTCGGCGGCGGTCCGCGCCATCAAGTCCAGCCAATCGGCATGCTGGGCTACATCACGATCATGGGGGCGCTGATACTCGGCGATGTGCAGATGGTCTTCGTACCGATCGATCAGCAGGGGGACTTCCGGGATATCTCGGTCGTAGAGTCGAAAGCAGGTAATACCCTTTCTCGTCGGCCACCGTCGCAGGTGATGGGCACGTTTCCGCAATCGACGGCGAAGCAATTCAGCTTGCTCGCGCGCCTTGGTGGTCAGGCCTCCAAAAACAGGCCGTGCTGATTGTGGCCGCGTTTTTTCGGTTTCCGAGTGCTGGTTGCTGTCGACCCGCCCAGAGCCTTGATCGGTGGGCAAGTCGTCGCTGACGGCTGGTGCTTCAGCGAGTTTCTGGTTCGGATTCGGGACATGGAATTGGTAATACGTGCATTCAATCCGTCCATTGTACAGCTTTCGTCGCCGGTCCGCCTGCTTTTGCAGCAGCAATTCGAAGTCGGGAAACGCGGTCAAGATGAAGTGCGACCAGGTCGGTAGTCCCCTGAGTACGACAGGAATGGACACGTATAACGATTCGAGTTCCTGGGTTGTACCAAGCCGTTGGCCGTAGGGTGGGTTCATAATAACGCACCCAAATTTCCGCTTGCTCGAAAGCCGGTCAAACGGGCGTTGCTGGAAATGGATCTGATCGAGTACGCCCGCAGCATGGGCATTATGTCTGGAATAATCGAGCGATCGCTTGTCGATATCCGTGCCGACGATCGGCTCGTCGAACTTCGGTTGCATCAGATCACGTGCTTCGGTTCGCGCCTGGACCCAACTCGCCGCGTCAAAATTCGGCCATGATTCCGCGGCAAACGTGCGGGCGAGACCAGGGGCCAGGTTTCGGCCGATCAGCGCCGCTTCGATCGGAATCGTGCCGCTTCCACAAAACGGATCGATCATCGGCCGCTCAGGTTTCCAGAAACTCAAAAGGACCATTGCCGCCGCCAACGTTTCCTTCAGAGGTGCCGAGGATGCACGCTGCCGATACCCCCGTTTGTGGAGGCTTGGACCTGTTGTGTCGAGTGTCAGCGTAACCTGATTCTTCAATATTGCCACTTCGACCTTGTATCGCGGCCCCGTCTCGGGAAGCGATTGGGTGCGATGAGCGGCCATCAAACTCTCGACAATCCCCTTTTTTACGGTTCTCTGGCAGGCCGGTACGCTGGACAATTGCGATTTAATGGAGCGGCCAGTTACGTGGATAGCCGCATCCGCGCCAAACCACTCGTGCCAGGGCCACGCCTTGGTCGTGTCGAAAAGCGTGTCAAAGTCCTCTGCATGAAATGTCGTGAGCTGGACAAGAACTCGGTCCGCAACGCGAAGCCAGAGGTTTGCTCGGCAAATTGCGGAAATATCTCCTTGGAACCGGATCCATCCTGGCCCGATAATGGTCGCTTCATAGCCCAACTGGGCCAACTCCCGTTTGGCAATGGCTTCCAAGCCAAAAGCGGTCGTGGCAATCAGATCAAACGGAAGTTGCATGGTCATGAAGAAAACTCTGCGAGTGCGGTTAGGCAGGTCAGTCGTGGGCGACCCGTTTCAACTCGTGTTGAAGTCGTGAAAGACGTGTTCGTACGGCTGCCAACTCGGGTGCAAGTGTTCGGTAGAACGCGGATAGCTTCACCGCATCTTCGCGCGTACGTGCGTTTGGAGGCACGGCAAGAATGCGACTGATCGGTGGTGGCACATCATAAAGGGGCGGCTTGCGGGATGTGATGGACACACGGAAGCGGCCGAGTCTGTTGCCTTTGCGGTCCGTCTGACGCAGAGCGAGTGCCAGTTGACTGCCACCCGGAAAACCAAACGGCGTCTCTGCTTAGAAAATCGCAGCAAGACGCCGGGGACGCGTTGGCGAGACGGACCAAGCAGTCTCGCTCATCGTAGCACCCAGCATTGGTGGCACACGCTTGTCCGGTCGGTCGACGCGCGTTCCAACACGATGGAGTGCAACCGCCTGCCGCGTGAGAGAGAATACCGTTCGTGGATCAGGGGGACTCGTGCTGAACTGTTGCCAGATCGTCTTTTTCGAACTGTCGATCAGGGACACGCGAAAGCCGGTCAAGCGAGTTTCAAGCGTGCCGTCCGTACGATTCCAGATTACGATTCGATCGATGGGCAAGTCGGCGCCAAGGTCAACTTCCCACCACGGATCTTGCTCTTTGTTGGTATGGCAGACCGAGTTACCGGCCCACGATCCGTTGGTGTCGTTGTCAATCGCGCGGTCCGCGGACGCGTTGTTCGACGTCGTCGATTGTGTCGCATTGCCTTGTAACGCAATGTTTTTGTCACCGCTGAATACCTGGACTTCGGCCAAGTGCAAGTACTCTTGTCTGCCGACGATTTGGATGCGCACTTTGCGGCCGAGGAATCGGCGGCCATTGGGCGGCGACACGGTCAACTGCAGGGCACTGACCAGGAAGCCACCCGACTCGCCACGTCCTGGACCGCCGTGTGGCAGACTGGCATGTGGCAGTGCTTCCAGCCGAACGCCCGTAATTCCGGTCGCTTCGGTGCCGAAATCAATCTGATACGTGTCGGTCGCGGAACGTTCGCCACTGGCCAAGATCGAATCATCGGGAAGCTGTTGAAGCACGTTTCCGGAAGTCGATCGGATATCGATTGGTTTGAGCACGGACCAGTGGGGCCCGCGTTCCCACCGCTGTTGGGCCACTTTCAAAGTCTCGGTCGATCTGTTGAGCGTCTGGAGTAACTGGTCCGTTTCTTGCTTGGCCCATGCCGTCCACTCGTCTACCGGCAACTGCTGGCTCAGAACGACCGGGCCGAGCAGGCCCGAATCGGTAGGCCCAAGATTGTGCGATTCGTTGGTTACCGTGTAGTGTGGGGCGATGGTGTTGGCGACGCGGACTTCGAGCCTGTTTTGGCCTGCATGCAGCAGGCCGGTCAAGTCGAATCGGAACGGGCGGGCTAGTCGCACGCCGGCTCGCCGGCCGTTAACCAGTACTTAGGCGGCGACCAGGACGTCGCCCAAATCAAGCGATGTTGCACGCGTGGATTGTTTCTGACTGAGCGTGAATGTTTGGCGGTAGACGCCGAGCCCCGAGTAGGTGGGCAGGGCAAAATCGGCCCAACGTCCCGCCTGAATCTGGCCGCCATCCAGTTCCAGACCGATCGGACGGGCTAGCGCCGCGCCACCATAAGCGCCGGGCCGCATCGCCAGCCGGATGGCTACTTGCGAGACTGCGGAAGGTGGCGAGTCGACCTCAGCAATCCCATTGTGCACGGGTGCGGAACGACCGTCTACCCAGACCTTGGCGGTTGTCACCGCCGGAAGATGCAGCCGCCTCAAACCTGGCGGTGCCTTGAAACGATACCACCCGAACCAGCGCCGCTTCGGCGGCTTGACGTCGTACTGTATGGTCGGCAGGTCGTCAAAACAGGTGAGCAACGGCGATGGTAGGTCGATGGCCAGCTTGCGCCGGGGCTGCGTGACCGCGCCCAGATTCTCAATAGGCACGTTGCCCCACGGCTTGATGCCCATTGGGCCCAAGACTTTTACCGGCTGCCAGTCGGCATCATTCAGCTGGGTTGTTTCCCATCCCGGCAGCTCACGCACCGAGCCCTTCCAAGATCCGTCGGTGAGCAAGGTGAATACGTCGCCGCTCGGCAGTCGGGCTTTCAACGCCAAGATCACTGCCTGGTTCGCCGGATTCCCGTGGACGTTTTGCCCTTCATGAACCTGTCCCCAAGCGGCCAGCACGTTTTTTCCCGGCCGCAGGTAGCGCGCGATGTCGACCGTTTCCGGATGCGTCCATTTGGCCCAAGGGCCGATATCTTCCTCGACCTGGTGCCCGTTGACAAACAGCCGGTAGCCTGTGTACGCCGTAATGGCCAATTTCGCTTCGACGGGAGTGGTGGGCAAGGTGAATGTTTTGCGAACGTAGCCCGCCCCGGAGTCGGACGCATGAATCCAGGCGGCTTTTCCCAGCGGCGGCCGCGTAGCGTCTGTCGCCACGTCCGCCAGCGTCGTGGCAGAAGGTGGCTGGGCCTGGACATACAGCATCCCGCGACCACCGTCCGGCAACTCGATCAAGACATCATTGGCTCCTTGCCGAAGTGGGAGACTACCGACTGCACCGTCGACCGGTTGCTGGACACCGTTGACCCAGAGACGTGCTTTCGAGTTGCGCAGTGCGATCCGTAGCCCAAGGCGTTGGAGTCTCGGTGAGCGGATTCGCGTGAACAGCAGCTTGTGGCCATTGGGTAGATCGATGAAGTTCTGGTCGATCGCGCCGTCCGGATACCCGCTGTGCCCACCCCAGGGCGCCGGCTTCGCCAATCCGATCGTCTTGGAGAACTCAACAGCGCGCCACCGGTACGTTTTTTCGCCCAAAGTAATTTGCGATCCCGGTTCGAACGGGGCGGTATCTTGCCTTGCGAGCAAGTCAATATCTGCTGTCCCCACTACGTTGTTGATGCAAAGCCAATAGGGGCCGATGCTGTAACGCACGGTTGCCCATGCATTGTCATCAAAACCCGGCATGTGCCAGTCGGCGGCCGGCTCGGTCTTCGCGTCTTGAAGGTGATAGCGAAAGCTCCGACGTTCCGGGCCGATTTTTTCATTGGTGGGTGGCCAGCGGAATTCGCCCCATCGATTGTCACGGGTTGCAATGACTGAGAATCGCCAATGCTCCGAAAGTGGAATCTGTAGATTGCCCGGTTGCAACAGATGACGCGTGGACGTGCCCGACTTTTGATCGCCCGGATGAAAAACCAGTAGAGACGCGGTGTTTCCTTCGAGTCGATGGCGAATGTGAGTCACGCCACCCGCACGCTCGAACGCGTCGACAGGCGCTGTTTTACCAGTAAACGGATCCCAGAGTTCCGGGACAGCATCCAGACGGCAGCGAGCGGCTAAATCGAGCGGTTTGTCCGATGGGTTTTGGAGCAGGTAGACATCGACGACGCCAATTCGGCGGTGCGCGACAAAAACGCGCCCGGTTCCCTCGGGTTGAAAACCTCGGTCGATATGCCGTGAAATCAGCGGTGCCAGCATCGCGGTCTTGTTCGGTACAAATGCTGCGATCCCGCCGCTTGGGAAAACGCGGATGACATACGGGCCAGATGCGGCATCTTCCGGTGACGTGCCGAGCATCTGTTTGAGGAGCCTGTTCACCTGCGGATCGTCGCGACCGACATCCGTGCTGCCGGACGGTAGTCGCCCGTAGAAAACCACGCAGCCGCCGTTCTCAGCCAACTGCATTACTTGACGCAATACAGACAAACGAATTGTGACCTCGGGGCCAAAAAGGATGGCCTGATAACTGTTCCCCGAGACGGTGAGCTTGCCGTCATTGACTTGAGCCCGGATAATTGAATCATCATCGATGATGTCGTTGTCGATTGAGGCATCATAGAGTGTTCGCGACAGTCTCATGTACTGATTGTAGTCAGGACCTTTCCGCTGCGGCGGGTTGCCCGCGAGGAAACTGACGACTGGATAGTGAACTGCCACATCGACGACATGAGTCCCCTGGCTCATCAAATAGCTGGTCCTCGCCACCCAGTCGGACAAGACGTTGTAGTAGCACCAATAAGGCTGGCGCCAGTGCGGATCAGGTGCCGCATGCTCCCAGGTCGAGTCACGTGTCGAATAGTACAAACCATGTTCGTCGTACAAGTTGGCACCAAAGGCGTAGTTGGCTGTCAGCCACGATAGCGT
>JAJSAJ010000708.1 GCA_024274855.1 Planctomycetota bacterium
CGAAAACCCCGTGAACGACTACCGTGCCTGGCTAACGTGGGTTGCTGGCGATCAGCAACCGCTGCAGCACGCTTCGGTATTCCCTGCCAAGATCGGCACGAAGCTGGGTTAGATCGGCGCACAGAATCTGGACGGTTTGACCGTCCGGTTCATCCACACACTGCCAGTGACGCACGGAATGATCCCCGGATTGTGTTGGGGCACCCGGAGAATTCCGCAGCATTTGCAGTAATTCACCCAATGTTGCGTCGCCCGCTGCGGTTGTGCTGGGATCGGCATCGATTTCGATTATGCCGATTACGGGGTCGGGATGGCGCATGGAACCTCAATTCGCAGTCTGGATAGGAAAATAATGAAGGCCGTGGAATGATATCGAGGGCGGGGCCAACTCAACGAGTACCGTCTACGAAGTCTAGCGAGGCCCGAACCCACGTCTCTTGTTCGGCCTTGCGAACGCGCCAAGTCAAGATGACTCGCAAAAGAGGCTGGAGATTGCGTTCAGCGTATGCCGATCGGTTGCGTTGGAAAAGCTAGGAAAGATTCGTGGTCGAGACTGAGGCTTGTTGATCAAAATTCTTGTTGATCAGCTGGCAGCCCGTGCGGCACTGAGTTGGCCGCGAGCCTGAGCAACTGCCCGGTCACGAATTCCTTCCAGTTCGGGCGTCGATGCGGGCAGCTTTAGTGCGTTGGCCAGTTGTTGGCGGGCCGCAATCGGGTCCACTTCGGCAACCGGAACCGCTCGATTGGTCAACACGGTTACCACGTTTCCCGTCACTTGAATGAACCCGCCATCCACATAGTAGCGGTCGACTGTGTCCCCGCTTCGAAGCCGCATCTGGCCATAGGCAAGCCGGCCGATCAGCGGCGCACGTCCCGGAGCGATACCAACTTCGCCATCGTACAGGGGGAGGGCAATAAAGTCGGTTTTTGCGTCGAGTACTGTCTTCTCGGGTGTGACGACGATGCAACGCAGTGATGCCATGATTCGAGTACCGTTCTGGAGATGGTCAACTGCCCGATGGCACAGCATCAGGCTCATTGTCCACGGGATTTTTCAGCCTTCTTAGCCTGCTCTTCCGCTTGTTCAACCGCGCCAACATACATAAAGGCCTGTTCGGGTAAATGGTCCCACTTGCCGTCGCAGATTTCCTCAAAGCTCCGAATGGTCTCTTCCAATGGCGTTACTTCACCCGACTTGCCCGTGAACACTTCGGCAACAAGGAACGGTTGGGATAGGAATCGTTCGATACGGCGAGCACGGTGGACGACTTGCTTATCTCCCTCACTCAGCTCGTCGATTCCAAGGATCGCGATGATATCTTGAAGCTCGCGATATCGTTGCAAGATCGTTTGGACGCGTCGGGCAATCGTATAATGTCTCTCGCCGACGTATTGTGGATCAAGAATGCGGCTGGACGAAGCGAGTGGATCGATTGCCGGGTAGATTCCCTTCTCCGTGATCGAGCGAGCCAGGTAAATAAAGGCGTCCAGTTGCCCGAATGCTGTCGCCGGAGCCGGATCGGTTGGGTCGTCTGCAGGCACATAAACGGCTTGCACAGAGGTGATGGCCCCCTTATTGGTCGATGCAATCCTCTCTTGCAGAGCCCCCATTTCCGTGGCCAGTGTTGGTTGATAACCGACGGCCGACGGCATGCGGCCCAGCAGTGCGGAAACTTCGCTTCCAGCCTGTGAGAACCGAAAGATATTATCCACAAACAGCAGGGTGTCTTTTCCGGTCGTGTCTCGAAAGTACTCGGCCATTGTCAGTGCGGACAACGCGACACGCAGACGGGCACCCGGCGGCTCATTCATTTGTCCGAAGACCATGCACGTCTGTTCGATGACCTTTCTGCCGGTGTCTCCGATTTGAGCTTCCTGCATTTCCAACCAAAGATCGGTACCCTCGCGTGTCCGTTCGCCGACACCCGCAAAGACCGAATAACCACCGGCCGAACTTGCGATCCTCGCGATCAACTCGGTCAAGATCACCGTCTTGCCGAGACCGGCACCGCCGAACAAGCCGGCTTTTCCACCACGGACGAAGGGTGTTAACAGATCGATGACCTTGATACCCGTTTCAAACAGCTCCGTGCTGGTCGATAAAGATTTCAGGGGGGGGGATTCTTGGTGAATGGGACGCCGCTCGGCGGCCTCGACAGGTCCTCGCTCGTCGACCGGTTCCCCAAGCAAATTGAAGACGCGTCCGAGCGTGCATTCGCCGACCGGCACGGTCACCGGGCCGCCGGTGTCGATGCACTCTTGACCTCGCATTAGTCCGTCGGTGCTGCCCAGTGCGACGCAGCGAACTTGGCCGCCTCCGAGTTGCTGTTGGACTTCACCGGTCAGGTCGAGCTTGACTCCCTTGTTCTCAGAGACGATTTTGATTGCGTTGTAGATGGAAGGCAAATTGTCTTCATCGAACTTGGCATCAAAGGTCGATCCGATAACCTGAGTGATGCGGCCGATGTTCCGTGTGCCGGTTGCCGTTGCCATGTTCGTGGGTCCTCGTTATGCCGCTCGGGTCTTGTTCGGTGTTACTAACTTCAGAGATCGTTAAGGTTTTGACAAAGTTCCAGCGACCAACGGGAGCGGGCGATTGGGGCCCCGAGCGGTAGCTTGGATTTAGTTGGCGGCCCTGCCGCCCGGTGTTCGCTTCAGGAGGTCGTGATTCCGCATGTCCCCGAGTGTGGAGAACGCAAGGGCATTTGTTTTCGGGCGACCGGTGGTCGACAGTCGGTTTCAGGTTCCTTGTTGTCGGATCCGAGCAGGATAAGGATCTGCTCGCGAGTACCCGATGATCTGCTCGCGAGTACCCGATGCCAACTCGTTTTAGGGAGCCAACTCGTTTCAGGGAGCCTGTGCCTGGTTGTTTCCCGCGTACAGTCGGTGCCTCGGTAGTTTTACGATTTGAGTGCTTCAGCGCCTCCAATTACTTCCATAATATCGTTTGTGATCTGCGACTGGCGGGCACGATTGTACGCCATCGACAGTTGGCGAATGATCTCGTCGGCATTTTCGGTTGCACCTTTCATTGCCACCATCCGTGAAATATGCTCGCTAACCGCCGAATCCAGGAAACACTTGAATAACTGCACGCGTAAGCTCGTTGGAACCACTTCTTCGAGAATACTTTCCACGGACGGCTGAAACTCATAGCCGGAACCATCGACCCCGCGGTCCAGTTCCGATTGGTCCTCACCGAGCGTGCCCATGGGCAATAAGGTTTCGGCAACGGCTTGCTGCTTACTACTCGACAAATACTTCATATAAACAACATCAAGCCGATCGATCTCGCCGGTCACATATCGGTCCATCAAGCCGTTCGCAACGGCCTCGACGTCTTTGTAGGACGGTTGGTTTTCAAAGTGTGTATACGTCTTCTGCAGTTCGATTTTCCGGTACGCGAGTGCCGAAATGCCCCGTTTCCCGGAGACTTCGACTTCGACGTTGGGCACCTCGGCCACGATGTGCTCGTACTGCCCGAAGGCGACTCGGAAAATATTCCCATTATCCCCGCCACACATTCCACGGTTTGACGTGAGGACGAGCATCACGGCTCGATCGGTTTCCGGGTGTTGCTCCAGCAGCGGATGGCTCACATCAAGCCCACTGTGTGCCAGATCGTCGACCAGTTCGGTGATTCGTTGCGTGTATGCGGATGCCGCAGTCACTCGATCCATGGCTCGTTTGAACTGAGCATTGGCGATCAATTCCATGGTCCGCGTGATCTTGCGGATGTTGCGGATAGAACCGCGTCGTTTTTCGAGCGCTCGCGCTTTAGCCATAACGAACTCGTTGTCAGTCTTTCTGGGTTACTTCTGGTAACTTGTCTTAAAAGCCTGAATGGCTTCATCGATTTGTGAAGCCAGCTCGTCATTCAGATCACTGGTTTCGCTGAGTTGCTGAACGAGAGTCGCGTGTTTTTCATGCATGAACTTTAGGAACGCCCGCTCCCATGCCTGTACATTGGAGACGGGGACATCGTCCAGGAACCCGTGAGTTCCGGCGTAGATGCTGACCACCTGATCGACGACGGGCATCGGCTGATACTGGGGTTGCTTAAGGAGTTCGACCATTCGATAGCCCCGATCAAGCTGAGATTGCGTAGCCGCATCGAGATCCGTTCCCATCTGGGCAAACGCTTCCAGTTCGCGGAACGATGCCAAGTCGAGCCGCAAACCGCCTGCGACTTTTTTCATCGCCTTAACTTGGGCTGCTCCGCCGACCCGCGAGACGGAGATGCCCGCGTTCATTGCCGGACGAACGCCGGAAAAGAACAGGTCGGGTTGCAGATAGATTTGACCATCGGTAATTGAAATGACGTTGGTCGGGATATAGGCGGAAACTTCACCTTCGAGAGTCTCGATGATTGGCAACGACGTCAGCGACCCACCGCCCAACGCGTCACTCAGCTTGGACGAACGCTCCAAGAGGCGACTGTGGCAGTAGAACACATCGCCCGGATAGGCCTCGCGGCCCGGCGGTCGTCGCATCAGGAGCGAAAGTTGCCGGTAAGCGACCGCCTGCTTTGACAGATCGTCATAAACAATCAACGCATGCTCGCCGTTGAACATGAAATGCTCGGCCATCGATGTTCCGGCATAGGGCGCGATGTACTGCAGCGGAGCAGGACTGGCGGCACCTGCAACCACAACCGTCGTGTACTCCATCGCGCCGTGGTCCTCCAGAATTTTGATGACGCCGGCAACGGAGGAATCTTTTTGGCCGATTGCCACGTAGAAACACTTGACCCCGGATTCCTTCTGGTTGAGGATCGCGTCGATGGCAATCGCCGTCTTCCCGGTCTTGCGGTCACCGATGATCAGTTCCCGCTGGCCTCGACCGATTGGTGTCATCGAATCGATTGCCTTCAGGCCCGTTTGAAGTGGTTCGCACACCGGCTGACGCTCGGCCACGCCGGTTGCAATAAACTCGACCGGCCGGCGTTCGGTTGTCTGGACGGGCCCCTTGCCATCGAGTGGATTCCCTAGCGGATCAAGAACTCGGCCGATCACGGCCTCGCCGACCGGGACGGACAGAAGCTTCCCAAGAGCTCGGACCTCGTCCCCTTCATTGATGTCGAGGAAGTCTCCGAGAATAATCACGCCGACGCTATTCTCCTCAAGGTTGAATGCCAACCCGATCACGCCGTTGGGGAATTCGAGCATCTCCTGGGACATGGCACCGGATAGACCGTAAACACGGGCATTGCCATCTCCCACTTCCAGGACCGTGCCGACTTCCCGCACATCGAGCGTACTTTCGTAATGTTCAATCTCGTGCTGGATTACGGAGGCGATTTCATCTGCATTGAATTTCATCGATCTTCCCTTTGGGATCGCTTATGAATCGGCGGCAACAAAACGCTGCGACGAATCTCGTACGTGCTCGGCCGTGCGGCCGAGCGCAGCCGCCTTCATTTGTTTCAATTGGTTGCTCAAACTGCCATCGAATACCGTGTCGCCAATCCGGATCTGAATGCCGCCAAGCAGCTCCGGATCGACATGATGGCTGGTGACCACTTCCTGGCCAAGTGCCGTGGTCAGTCGAGCAGTGATTGCGTCAATTTCGGGTTGGCTGATATCCTGTGCCGTCCACAACTGGACTTCCACGCGTCCCGCGATCGTGTTGGCCTGATGATGAGCGGCCGCTCGGATCTCGCGAAGGCAATCGAGCCTTCTTTTTTCGGCGACAATCTTCAGGAACGTCAACAGGAGCGGCGCCATTTTTCCAGCAAAAGCTCGGTCGAGCATGCTGATTTTTTTGTCCAGCTCGATTCTGGGCGAGGCCAATACGGCCTCCAGCTTCGGTAGTCGAGTCAAGACATCATCGACCAATGAGTCGAGCTGTTCCAGCACTTCCCGAACAACCCCCTGGCTCTGCGCGGCACCAAGCAGCGCAGCAGCATAGACCAGTCCCAAATGTTGGCGGGACGGGTCAAACGATGCTTGAGAAGATGACGAAGAACTCATGATACCCGTATTACTCTGGCAATAAGGCTACTCTGGCAAATAAGGTTCGATCCTGTCGCGTTGACACGGCTCAGTCAATCCAGATGAACTGCTCGGCACCTTCGGCCGGTCCGCCACGGTGGCCTTGCAAACTAGTTCTTGCTTGGAAATTGGTCGATTGCTTCGCGAATCAACGTCGCGTGATCTTCCGGTTTCACCTCGCGCTGGATCAGTTTGCGAGCCAAGGTGAAGGCCATGTCCGCACTCTTTCGAGCGATCTCCTGGAGCGCGTTGTCTTTGGCCATTTCGATGTCGTCCAAAGCACGTTGACGCTGTCGGTCCGCTTCGGCGTGTGCCTCGGCCAATAGCTGCTGGCGTGTCTCGGCAGCTTCACGACGTGTTTGGGCCAGGATGCCCTCCGCCTCTTCGGTCGCGGCTGCTAGTTTGGCTTCGTATGCCTCCAGCTTCTCAGCGGCCTCTTCCGCACCCTGCTTGGCCTGCTGAATCATGTCAGCAATCGAACGCTCGCGTTTATCTAACCCCTCCATCAGCGGTCGCCACGCGAATTTGCTGAGGAAAAGAAGAAGCAATACGAATACGACGGCAGTCAAAATGGCCAAGTCAGGATCGACCGTCAATGGATTGACCGAAGCTGGTACGTCCCCCGATTCCGCCGCGAACAACGGCAGTAATCCGGCTTGCCAAGTCGTGCCAAGCACACCGATTGATAGAACGGCTTTCCAAATCTTCATAACAACATCTTTGTGGCAAGATCGTTTGTGACTGAACTGTTCATGACAACGCGTACGTCACGACAAAACGTGGTGCTCGCGAACACATTGCGCACAACACGCGCTCTGCCGGAAACCGACTGGGGAATCGACCGAGCCGGCCCGAGGTGCTACTTGTTGAAGAACATGCAAATAACCAATGCCAGGAATGTGGCTCCTTCGATCAACGCGGCGGAAATCAACATGGCTGTCTGGATGTTGTTGGCAACTTCCGGCTGCCTCGCCATGCTCTCGACTGCCTTGGCGCCAATCATTCCGATGCCGTATCCGGCACCCAAAATGACCAAGCCGGCTCCAAAACCACCACCCAGGTAAATCAAGAAGCCTTCTTTCGCCGCTTCTTGAGCCATGGCGGGCGTGGCCATCAACATCAAGAAACATGCAAATCCAAGAATCTTAACCCACTTCATCATGTCACCAATCTCCCTAGGAAAGAACGACTCGTCGTGTGATTCGATCATGACCGTCAGTGTGGATGGACGGCCATGCCAATAAACAAAGCTGACAGAAATACAAAAATGTACGCCTGCAGAAACGCAACAAATAACTCAAGTAAGTTCAGCGGGATTGCCGCAAGAAGACTGACCGGCATCACCCCCAACCAGGTTATGGCCCAGGGGTTGGCCGCCGCGAATGATGCACCCGTAAACGCGATCACCACGGCAAGGACCGTGTGGCCACCAATCATGTTCGCCAATAAACGCATGGCTAACACGAAGTGCTTGATCCCCATGCCCCCAACCTCGATGAGGAAAATCATCGGTTTCAAAAAGATCATCATGAACATCGGAACGCCTGCAATCGGCGGTACCTGGGCCGTCCAATACCCGACCGGTCCAAGCTTCGACATCCCGGCTACGATCATCACGACGTAGGAGATCAAGGCCAATGCGCCTGTCATCCCCAACGCACCCGTGGGTGATCCAGCCCAGGGAACCAAGCCGAGCAAATTGCAGGTAAGTATGAAGAAAAAGAGCGTCAGAAGGAACGGAGTGAACCGGTCACCGTCGTGCGAGCCGATCGCGGGGCGAGCTATCTGGTCTCGGACAAAAACCACCATCGCTTCGAACAGATTCCAAAACCGGCCACGCGGAGGGCCACCCGAGCGAGCCCGGTTGGCCAGCGGAATGAAAATGGCCACCAAAAGTAATGCCGCGATGACCTCCAACACCATGAACTTAGTGATCTTCAGGTCGAGCGGCTCGATCATCTTGTCCAGCGGATCAAAACCAGTCTTGATGACCGCTACGGGCTCGCGCGTGTCACGAATCTGCGGAATGTAGATCTTGCCGCCGGTCTGTTCGTTCAGCAGGCGAGGTGCCTGGAAGTGGTCGGCATCCTTCACGTGCCCCATCAGATGAGCCGGAGACAACGGATCACCATGGTCCGCGTGTCCCTGCTCGCCATGTGCGGCTCCGCCGGGCGACGCGGTACCAGCGTTTGCGGAGGCGTGTGGCGAGGTCGTCGCATCGTGCGTTTTTGCGTGTTCCCGGTCGGTGCCCATCGCCTACCCTACTTCTGCTCAGTCAATTCGTTCGGCCGATTCGCCAGCCCACTTGGCCTAGTATCATCCAGGCTTGCCCAGCAGCAACACGGTGTCAGTCGCCAGTGTGACAAAGTAGAAAATCAAAATGTAGTACACAAAGCCCGATTCGACCAGCATACCACCCTGGAAATATACGACCATGCAGACTGCCAACGGGATTCCCATACGGGGCAACATGCCGGCGAGGACTTGTGCCGATACCGCTTGGGGCTCGCCGAAACCGCCCGCAAGCCACAATGCGGCCACTCCGGACGCCAGACAAACCACTCCGGCAATCGCCGCACATGTGAGACCTGGTCTTCCGCCAGTCAGAAAACCGATCGTGCCGAGCGGTATGGCTGCGACAAGCATCACGCCCGCCAAAATCAACGCCTGCCTCGCAAGACTGTCCGAAGTCGCTTTCACTCGCCACCCCTGCCCGGTCAGGTTCATGCCACGGACGCACACGTTCCCAACGTCTGGCCACGTCTCCAGAATTCATTCCTTCGTTTCGCTGTCCAGCCTGTCCTGCTCCGTCAGTCGCATCAATTGCCATATGCCCCAGCCAAGCCCCAGGCCGAATCCCAGGATCGTTAAGACGGCAACCGTTCCCAAACGACTGTCGACCCAGCGACCCAACAAGCCGGGAACAATCATCCCAATGGCCACGTTCATCACGCGTGCCGCCAACGCATACGCCTTGGCCAAGACGATTCGGTCATCGGGTGGCTCGGAATCGGGTGGCTCGGAACGTGTCGTCATGCGGCCCGCGATTTCCTTCCGCCGTCAGCGTCTGCTCCAGGGCCGAAAATGCCGCATTCAAGCAAGTTTATCCGAGTCGTGCTCGCCCGTGTCCTATCGCCAAGCCGGCTTGGCGCCAAATGGAACGTACTAAGAATTACTGATCGCGGCACTGTCTGTTGTTACTAAATTTTAA
>JAJSAJ010000709.1 GCA_024274855.1 Planctomycetota bacterium
ATGATCTTCGACTCAGGCCGGATCGCCTTGATGCGGTCTGAAGCGGTTACAAGAATGTCTAACGCCCGGTCCTGACGAAATCGCTTGACTTCCATCGTCAACTGCCGAGGCATCTCATAACCGTAATGGGCTTCAAAGTCCCGACGGCAACAGGCACAGCGACACGTCCAATCGTCCCCTGCTCCGCCCGTGATCGAGGCGTAGCTCTTGGGCAGCGCGTAGTGCGGTTCGTCCCAGAAGAACCCGTCCGCTTAGACATCGCGGGCCAGCCAATCACAGATTTCGAAGAAGTACTCACGAAAAGCCGGCGTGTTGAAACAGGCGGCCGGCATCGGCTCGCCGGTCAATGCCGACACCTGGCGATTGCCCGCGTTGTTGGTCAGGAACAAACTCGGGGGCTCGCCGCCAAACCATTTCCCGATCCCCCACGTGTCGAGATAGACAGTCAGCCCCATCTGTTGGCCCGCCTGTACGATCTCCTTGATGTTGGGCCGCCAGAAATCGATGTCAAACTCGGAGAGAGCCAATAGGACGGCTGTGCAGTTATGGTCGATCATCTCCTGAAAATCACGCTCGGCATGCTCGACGTAACTCAACCCATAATAGCTTACGCCCGTCTCTCGTATTGCCATGGTTCATTTGCCCTTGTCTGACTGATCGTTTGCCTCTTGATAGCGGTCACTCGACTCCGATTCTTGTGATGTCGATAACGGGGACTCCGCAGCTTCTGGATCGGTGCTTTGCCGAACCACCAAGCGTGGCTCCAAGAAAATGTGGTTAGGCACGCGGGGTGCCGGTCCGTCGAGTTGGTCGACAAGGTGATCGACAAGATTCTGTACGGCCAGACGAGCGATCGATTGCACCGGATAGGCGACGGTTGTTAACGGCGGGCTTGTCACTCGAGATTCGGGCAGGTTGTCAAAACCGGCGATCGCCACGTCGTGCGGTACGGAAATGCCATGTTGCCCACAGTATTGCAGCGCTCCGATTGCCAGGAGGTCATTGAATGCGAAGACCGCTCGCGGACCCTTCCCTCGCGTCATCAACCGATTCATGGCACGATACCCATGCATGATGTCGCGGCCGTTGCTGTCGGCGATCCGGTCCGGACACAAGTCCACGCCCTCTTCGAACAAGGCGGAACGGAATCCCTGTAGGCGTTCGTCCCGTTTCAACCGCGGTCCGAATCCGATATAGCCAAACGGTTCGTAGTGTTTGCTCAGCAGATGGCCGGCCACTAACGCGCCACCCGCGAAATTGTGGGCGACCACAAAGTCGGACTCAACATGCTCCGGGCGACGACTGACGAACGCAAGTCGAACCCCCTGACCAATCAGGCTCCGATAGAATGCCGCACACGCGTCATCCAAGCCGGGACAAATCAGCAACCCTTCGACACCAATCTCCAGAAACCCCTCGATCACCGTCCGCTCGCGCCGAAAGTCCGACTGGCTGCTCGTGATCAAGACTTGGTAACCCGCATTGGCCGCGGCTTGCTGAACATCCCGACAGATGCGTGCAAAGAAGGGATTGGTGATGTCGGTGACAATCAGGCCCAAACGGCGTGGTGAGGTTCCCTGTTTGCCGGTCGCAGGCGGGCTGGAGGTGGCCGCCGGGCCAATCTTCGCCGGGCTGGTCGCGTCGGCAACCAACAGTCGTTCGTCTTTCAGCAGTCCGGTAGCTTTCTGCGCCGTTGTGAGCGAGACGGCGAATCGTTCGGCCAATTGGCGAACCGTCAAAAAACGTTCGCCCGGCTCGCCGTGACGCCCGGCAAGGATTTCCGCCCTGAGCGTCCGCGCAATCTGATCGAATTTGACCATCCAGACCGCCCTACCTCACTACGACGCAACTGGAACACGAATAGAACAATCGCGATTCTATATGGAACAATCGGCCATTACAAGGCCCTGGTTGGTCCGATATTGAGGTAGTTGGGGTCAGGCCCGGTTTAGGGTTTAAGGGCAGGGCCGTAGTACGATAGGGTTATGGTAAGACCCCTTCTTCTTGAGGATCCTGGGGCTTGTTTTGCTGACGGGCACGGAGTTAGCTCTATTTTGTCGGCCCCTGACGGCCGCTTTGGTTCCACCAGACAGTGATGCAATGGGGCACGTCGTGCCACTTCTGGGTTAACTGCCATCCCACGGCGAAATCGAGATCGCCGTCGTGGTCAAAGTCCGCGACTTCCAAAGTTGCATGACACGGAAACCCAACCTCAAGCGTGTGACGTTCAAATTTCCCGGGGGATGTTTGCTCCAGGTTTACGATCGAAGCTATCGGCTCGGAAACCGCATTCACCGGGTACAGTTGGTCATGAAGCCAGGAGACGGCAATCAAGTCGACATCTCCGTCGAGATCGAAATCACCAGACCGCGCAGCGTGGGCACCTGGCAGATCGGTAAGTCGTTGGTAGGCGAATTGCTGGCCACCCAGGTTTTTGAGGTATTGGACTCCGTGAGACGGTTTGGCATATTGATCGTCGAAAGTATCGCCATTGGTGAAGAGGATATCGAGGGCTCCGTCCTGGTCCATATCGACCAGTCGCATGCCGGTTAGTCCAAAGGTCGGGTCAGGAGCTGCCCAAATCGTCCGTCGATGGAACTGGCCATTGCCCTGATTGAGGAATGCTGCCAGCCACTCGTACTCTTGACTGGTCAAAGCTAGAAAGTCCGGACGTCCGTCATGGTTCAAGTCGTGGACCAGGATGTGACTGGTGCCCGGTCGTGGGTCCAGCACTTCAAGCTCGAACTGCGGGCGATCGCCCGATGCAGCTCTATTCCTGAGCAACGCGATTTTTCCTGTCTTGTGATACCCAAACTCCCCGACGAGCAAGTCGAGGTCGCCGTCGCCATCGATATCGACCGGTTGAATGTTTGCCACTCGCCCTAGCCCCGATGCGAGAACGATCTTTTCGTAATCATCGGGGGCCTGCAGGCAACGCAACCAGACTACCCGACCTCGATTGTGATCGCTCGCCTGAAAGCTGCCCAAATCGGCCACCACCAGATCGAGCAACCCGTCCTGGTCAAGGTCGCATGGTTCGACGTGGCAAGGGTTGTCCAGTTGGGCGAGGATCTGAGGATGGGGGTTCGGATCGCGCAGGTCCAAGGTGGATACGTAGCCACGTCGCATGTCGCAGACCACCAGGACGGGGTTGCCGTCTTGTTTCAGGTCAATCCAACGCAAATTGGCAATTCCCGGACGGACATCTGCCTTTTGGTCCAAAGAGAAGTGCTGTGGGGTGAACGTGACCCCCGGTTGCGTTTGTGCTTCCGGCGGTTGCGGCAACACGATTTGCTCCGGCGCTAGAGAGCGGTAATAGGCCACCGTCTGGCGGATTGGAGGAGGATGCAGGTCGTTCCGGCCCGAGCGGGCATAGTACTGGTAAGCCCGCCATACCCTGTCGTGCCAGGCGTCTCGGGGATAGTTCTCGGCAAGGGGCATCCCGTGACAATCGCTGCAGAACGCCTCAATTTGTGGAACAAAGCTTCGGTCGAACGCGGCGGACACCGTGGAGTCAGGTTGCGAAGGCACATATTGGCGCCATGCGGCTTGAGTTACCAAGTTTGAGTTTCGCCAGTAGAGCAATATGATTGCCAGGCAGGCAATCCCTCCGATCACAAAGCAGGTGCCCCATCGAGACAGCCCCGATCTTCGTCCCCCGGTCATGTTTTCGCACTCCCTTCCAGTGGGTATGATTCGCCGGCGGTCCGCATTGGGTCGCTGAACCGAGTGCGGCATCGCCCACTCGAATCCTATTTACTTGTAACGGAAACTGCCAACCTCTACAATCCAGTGCTTGGAGTTCTCGGACGTGCTGTTCTCGGATAACGCCCACGAGCGGTTAGGAGCGGTTTGTGCGTTCTGATTGGCGCGATTCTCTTGAGCCGCGTGAGCGCCGAATTGTACTTGGCGTCTGTGCGGCGTTGCTGATCGTCGTGGCGTCGGCCGTCTCCATCGTGACCCTTCCTGTTTGGGCCCGATGGATGGCGCTTCGCCAGGTAGATGTCGGTGCCATTAGCGAAGCTCAACACTGGCTCCGTTGGTCGGCATGGTTTGCGCCGAGCGACGGTGAGACGGAACTGATGCGGACTGCTTGTTTTCGTCGTCTTGGGCAGATGAGTCGCTGGGAGGCGGGGTTGGAATCCTCGCGGGCAAAGGGTGCGGACCCTGATCGTTTGCAGCAGGAACGCATCTTTGGGCTGATCCGTATGGGCGCGCACGACGTGCCTGAGGAATACTGGAAGAACCCGGTCGGTGTGGGCTTGCTGCCGTACGACGCGATCGAGGTCTGCGTACGTGGCTATCTGGCGCGAAGTGAACCCGAAAAGGCCGAACAGATTCTCGCGTTTTTGGCGGATGCTCGCCCGCAAGATGCACAGGTCGTGTATCTGCAAGGGGTCTACTGGTTCAACCAAGGAAACGAAGCAGCCGCGATGGCAGGATTCGCGGATGCCGTGGCCCGACAACCGGCACACGAATTGGCGCACACGGCCGTGGCAAGGTTGCTCGAGAAACAGGATCGCCTTTCCGAGGCGCTTCCGGCATACGTCCGCTTCGCCTCTGACTGTCCTCGAAGCAACACCGCGGTCACGGGACTGGCCAGGGTGTTGCGCAAACTGGCACACATCGAGGAAGCTCGCGCCGTGGTCGAGTCGCTGGATTCATCCTCCGACTCGTCTTCGGAATTCTGGGATGAGATGGGGGCGATCGAGCTTGAACTAGCCGAGTACCAAGAGGCGCTTCGGTCGTTCGGAGAAGCGCCCATTGCACGCGGACAGAAGAAACGGCAACGGCTGGGGGACGCGGCGACGGCATTCGCTCTGCTGGAAGATCCTGCGGCTGCCAACCGGATTTTCGAACAGGTGGACGCCGAGGAGGCTACCGACATTCGCGTTTCCGAACTGCTGACTCAACTTGCCGTTGTCCCCGACAGGAAAGAAGCCACTGACGAACTCAAACGGTTGTCTGTTGCCGCAGCACGTGGTGCGAAGCAATCCGCACTCATCGATCAAGAACGTTCCCGCGTCGCTAGACGTGAGAGCTCAACACTGGCCGCGGCAGACCTGTATGTCCTGTATTGCGCCGCCTGTCACGGTGCCGAGGGTGACGGCAATGGTCGGGCCGCTCGCCATCTGTTCCCGCGACCGCGCGATCTTTGTACTGAAAGCTTTCGACTTGGGAGCACGGACAACACGAACCCCACGGTGGAAGATCTAGAAAAGGTGATCAGCCGTGGCATGCCAGGGACGTCGATGAGGGCGTTTGATCAACTGAGCGAGAACCAACAGCGTCTTCTGGCCGAAGAAGTCCTGCGGATTCGCGGTGAGGGCGTGCGTCATTGGTATATCGCGCTGCTGCGAGCGGAAAACGAAGAGATCGACGAAGAGGACGTCCAGGACTTCGTCGATCTCCGCACCCTCCCCGGAGAGATCATCCGTCTGCCAGACATCGGCCCCGCAGATCCGGTTGTGGCTGCAAGAGGACGAAATGTGTACCTCGAAAGTGGCTGCCGGTCTTGCCACGGCGACGATGGCACCGACACGTCGGAAATCATGCTCTTCGATCAGCAAGGACTACCGGTTTTGTCTCGGGATCTGGTCCACGATCCTTTCAAGGGTGGCCACGAACCCGAGTCAATTTGTCTGAGGATACTGGCGGGAATGCCGGGCACTCCCCACCCAGCGACCATCGGCTTGACTGACGAGCAATATGTTGATCTGGTTCATTACTGCAGCTCGCTCTCGCGGCAGCCGAAGCGAACGCTCACAAACCATCAACGATTTTTGGAAGCCACAGAAGGCTTACTGCCACCCGCCACCTCGGAACCAACTACGGACGCCGACAAGACTTCTCGACAATAGCTCAACGTCGAGATCGAGTCGGCACCCGAGTTGTTCCGATGAGGATGACCGGGAATCGAGCGCAAGGCGGATCAATACTGGCCAATCGAGTGGCCGTCATTACGATCTCGAAGGTATCTGTACGTCAGCACGTTGATGTTCTCGGAAAGGAACCGGACCGAGCCGTCACAAAGGGCCATTTGGAGACCTCCCGGGTGATCGCTGGCATTGCTCCAAGAAGGCCCCCAAGTTCTGTTCGAGCGGCCGATCAAATAGGTCGCGCTCCCTCCGCCATAGCTGTCGACGTCAGTCGGATCAAGGCCAGGGTGCCAGCCAACTGAGTTACCTCGATATCGCGCCCCAATCCACAAACCGGCTCGCCAATCGCAGGGAGCAAATCCAGTGTAAGAACTATTGGGACAATTCCGATCGCCTGGCATACGAGTTCCCGTTCGCTCGAGGACCATCACTGTAGTGCTGGTCCCGTCGAGGATATCTGCTATGCGTACCGCCGAGTCCACCCAGAAAATCCCCTTACGATCAATGGCAGCGGCGTTGCCTGAGTTGCCCATGTAGTTGGTCTTTCCAAAATTGCCCCTCTTGTTGTTGATGAGCTTCATGGTGTCCGAAGGGCACGAGTATACAGATACGCCCAATCGTGCCGCTGGGATCGGGTTTACCGCCCCAGTCAAGTCACGTTCCCAGTGTCGCGCAAAGTCATTCGTCTGGCTCTTGACCTGCTCGTACAATTGGGTTTCTTCGACAAACGGCAAGATCAACGTCGACCAAGCGAGACCGTTCAAGTTGTCCCGGATACCTTGTGTCATCGCAGGATAGGTCGGATTGGTGTCGACGAATCCGGGCGGAAAAATCCTGTGCGTATCGTGGTAGTTGTGCAAGGCCAGGGCGATTTGCTTCAAATGGTTCGAGCATTGCATCCGTCGTGCCGCTTCACGGGCTGCCTGGACGGCGGGAAGCAACAGGGCAACCAAAATGCCAATGATGGCGATAACAACCAACAGTTCGACGAGGGTGAAGCCGGTCTTTCGACCGTGAGCTTTCAAGAAAAAACCGGTCATAGCGAGATGCCTCCAGGAAAAGAAAAAAGAAATCAAGGCTCGAGAGCGAAGTCATGAGTATTATCGCCCGTCTTAACGGTCACTTTCAAATCGGAAGAGACATTGTACTTGGCAGGGATCGGGTCTTTGTAATCGACCGGCGTCGGGTGGTCCAAGACCGTCGTAATGCGAACCGTGTTCTCGCCAATCTCCGCTCCTTTGGCATCTCCAGAAAAGATCAACTCGTACTGCCCATTGGCGTCGGTGGTGCCGGAGGCGACTTGTCCGTTGGTGGATTCAAACTGTACGGAAACGCCGCTAAGCGGTTTTCCGCCCATGGTCACCTTCCCTGTGACCGGTGCCAAATCAGGCAAACCATCTGATGAAGTCGTACACCCTCCCACCAATACCAACAGAACAAGGCTAGTGACCGCCAAACAACGAATCCCGAACATGATTTCATCTCCCGAGAGAAAGGTGGGCTGCTCGACTGGATCGAGTACGCCCAAAGTCTCCACGAATCACTGAACTTGCCAGCTTCGCGAAGACGCATCGACCTCGCACTCCCGGCATTCTCGCCTACTACCAAACCCAATTAAAACCGATTTGCTGGCAGGTTGCAACAACAACATCAAAAACATGAAACAAATAGGGTGCATGTTGGCTTTTCTCGAGGATCTGTCGAGTGGGTCTGGGGTCAGGCCCGGATTAGTCCGGATTAGTCCGGATTAGTCCGGATTATTCACGAAGGGTCAAAAATTGGGTAGAGAATCTCGCATTCGCTTTCAATGTAGATCCGTTGCTGCCAGTGCGCAGAATGCTCCCTTTCCCCCAAGTGGAGTCGGCAGCGGTTAAGATTTGACGAGGAGGAGGGGCAACAACGGGTGCCCGCAAAGAGAATGTCGAGCGTTGGTCGCTCACGAAACATACACACGCGGTGAGCGCAGCTTACACGCCCAAACTCCCAGTCTGTCGGCGCCTGGCAACCGTAGTTCCCGTCATGGTCGGCTATCTATTTCACCAGCAACCGCCCTGCTCTGGCGGCGACCAGCTGCGCGGGCAGGCAGTAATCGGCTGCCGGTTCGCCGGTCGTGCGCGGAAACATGCCGAGGATTCTGTCGAGGTCCGGCTTGCCGGGAATTGCATCACGTGCTGGGTCGTGTCGCATCGCGCGCCGTTTGCGGACGGAGTCGGCCGGTGGTGCACTCGATTTGTTGGCTCATATCAATGCAACGCCAATCGAACTCGTCAGAGAATATCGAATAAAGTCGCGTCGCGTTTCGTTGGTGTGCGCCATCACAAACATTCTTTCGTTTGCCATTGATCAAAATGCAGCAGGTCATCCCGGAACTCCTTCCAGTTGCGAACGAATCCTCTCGGTATGCGAATACTGCGGTGGCCAGAAAGGCGAATGACGATCGACCCCGGCCACAAATGCCGCGATTCGACAACGTCCGTGACTTCGTTCCACATGTAAGATCGTTGGTTCCGCACCAACGGACACGGTGATGCAAATGTAATAGACTCGTGAGTGAGCGTTATTCTTGCCGGAATCACATAGGAGAAAAGCGAGCCTATGACAGCAAACACTGCCACGACTGCCCAATTCGGGGTCGTGCGTGAGAAGTGCTCAGCGATAGCGAACCACAGAACAATAATGATCGGAGCATATAGCCAGAATCGGGGCGGAGGATAGGTCTTGGTTATTTGATACCGTGCGCAATCTGTCATTCAGTTCCACTCCTGGAGAAGGCTCCAGATGCTCTGAAAATCGAAGTCACGAGTGGTATGCGACGATTCTTCAGAATGGTGTAGTCCGAAAGACACAGCGTTTCCAGTCTACACCATGAACCGGGAAATAGGGAGTCGTACAGTTTTTGACGGGAGGCAGAGAGTATCGGCAAGTTATTCGTTGTCGTCGGGCGTGGTGTCGAGAGTGTCTGGGAGGTTGGCATATTTCGCCGTTTCTTGAAAAAAACATGGCTCCCCATTTCTGTTGTGCTTTTGGACACTTCTGAAGAACGGTACAATCGATAGTCATTTATTCGACTCACTTGCCCCTGTCGCGAGATCCGCTGCCACCTTTACCGGAGCCTGCTCATGAAATCGAACGTGTTTTTCCAAACCGTCTCGCATCGACCAACGATACTTCAGACCTTTGTTGTCGGTCTGCTTGTCGCCACGGCCGTCGGGCTGACGGCAACTATCGTCGGCGCTGCTGATCCTCCGCGGCCGAATCTGCTGGTGATTATCACCGACCAGCAACAGGCGAGCATGATGAGTTGTGCGGGCGAAAAACATGTGAAGACGCCGGCCATGGACCGGTTGGCCGCGATTGGCGTGCGGTTCGAGCGAGCGTATGCCGCCAATCCCGTCTGTGTGCCGTCGCGGATGAGCATGTTCACCGGATACTTTCCAAGCCGGTTCGGGATGCGTTCGAATGCCGAGCATCGCAACCCGGCGCCGCGGGAAGCGATCGACGGGGCCATGGGCTGGATCTTCCGACGTGCTGGTTACGACACCGTTTACGGCGGCAAGACGCACTGGATGCGGGGCATGACGCCACAAACGACCGGATTCCGGGAACTGACACTAGACCAGCGCGGAGGGCTCGCCGATGCGTGCGTTCAATTCCTGGAGAAAAAACACGACAAGCCGTTTCTGTTGGTTGCATCCTTCATCAATCCGCATGACATCTGCTACATGGCCATCGACGACTACACGCGTGCCGAGGGCAAGCCGATCATGTATCCCAAGAGTCACGTCGAGAGGCAGTGTTTGGCGCGCGCAATGCAACTGCCGGCGGGTGTCGCTCGGGCACAATTCTTTGAAACCTACGCGCCCCCGTTGCCGGGCAACTTTGCGATCCCGAAGAACGAGCCGGAATGTATTGGTGAACAGTACGTTCGAATTCGCGGCTTCCAAGATTTTGTCCGTCGTAACTGGTCGCCCGAGCGTTGGCGACGGCACCGCTGGGCCTATCGCCGGCTCACGGAGATGGTAGACGCCCATATCGGCAAGTTAGTCGACGTGCTCGAACGTACCGGATTGGACAAGAATACCGTGACCATTTTTGCCAGCGACCACGGCGACATGGACGGCTCGCATCATCTTGAACATAAGTCGGTCCTTTACGAGGAAGCCGCACGCGTTCCACTGATCATCGCCGGGAAGGGCGTGGAACGTCGAGGCGAAGCAGACAACACGCACCTCGTTTCCGTCGGCCTGGATTTGATTCCTACACTGTGCGATTTTGCGTCGATTCGTCCGCCGGAGGGACTGCCCGGAAGAAGCCTCAAACCGCTCGTATTGAAAAACGAGCCGGATAAATGGCCGGACCAGGTTGTTGTCGAAAGTAGAGCGGGTCGGATGCTCCGGACCGGCCGATTCAAGTACGTGGTCTACGAAAGCGGACAGAATCGTGAAGTCTTGATCGATCTGGAAAACGACCCGGGTGAAATGAACAATCTGGCCGGTGACCCGAAACTCGCCGACATACTGAACGATCATCGCAGGCGCTTACGCCAATGGGTCGTCCGGTCGAACGACCGAATTGCCGAGCCGTATGTGCCGGAGGGGGAGTAACTGCTGAGATTTTGCTGGAATGGAGTTTGGATGCTGAGCGGACTCGGGAACTTGTGACACGGGCCTCCGGATCGAGATAACCCCCTTATCACACAGGATTTGCGGTTCAATCGCATTTCTGATGTGAGTTTCTGAGGTATCCTTTAAATAAAGGAGCCCTTGGATGAACAGCCCGAATGACCGCTAGATGCTATGCGACGATGGCGGTATCCTGTACGCGGAAATCCTGGATCCGAGTTCGGTATGTGAGCGGCCAACGTTCGAAGGGAAACAGGGCAATGTGGCGTCATGGCAACCGCCGCGTGTTTCGCCATGCGGTCTCGCCAGACGCGTCGGGCCACCGTCGGATTTCATCGCAGTTTCGCCGGCGGTAAAGCAACTGCTCACCAATCACTGGATGATCTACGGTCTCTTGCTCTTCTGTGGGCCGATTGGGCTACCGCTGCTGTGGCTCAGTCCGCGTTTTTCGAGACTGGCGAAATCCGCAATCACATTGCTGCTGATGTCGATCACTCTGATCTTGCCCATTATCATTTACTGGTATTCCTGCGAGTTGCTCTTGCGACCGTTGGCGACCGCTCTGGGACGGTAATGCTACGGGGAGGAGACTTGGTGGCAATTCTAGTAGAATCCATGGCATAACCGGCCCTGCTGATATACCTTTGTCCCTTCCTTGGCACAAGCTGACGGTGGTTTAACACGCGTCGGAAATTGCGGTGTCGGCTGGATGACTCTTGGGTTTGACGAACCAGCGAAGAAGGTTCGCCAGAGGGTGAAGGATCCATCTGCGATTCTCAACACAGACGGTCCCCAGGTGGACGAGACCCTTTATCAGCATTGGCTGGCGCAGGCGACCATGACCATTTCATCAAATGACCAATCGGAGACAATCACCATGAACAGACAGTATTGGGACGCGCGTCGATCAGTCCGGTTGGGGAAAACATTGAAGGGGATGTATTGAACGACGATCGTGGTTTGCATCGCCGTCCTTGTGTTGGCGATGCCGGAGGTTGTTCGTTTCGTCCACGCGGACGAGCCCGTGCGGAAACTTCGGGTTATCGCCACCACCGACGGCGAGATCGACGACCGATGTTCGATGGTCCGGTTCCTGTTGTACGCCAACCAGTGGGATATCCGCGGCATCATCCATTCCAGCTCGAAATACCATTGGAAGGGTGATGCACGGCACAAACGCCATAATTGGGCCGATGAGGTGTGGCTCGATCGGCAGCTGGACGCTTACGAGCAGGTGTACCCGAGCCTGAAATCGAACGATCCCGGCTACCCGACGGCCGATTATCTGCGCCGTCAGGTAAGCGTCGGCAACGTTGCTTACGAGGGTGATATGGAAAAGCCGACGCCGGGATCGAAACGCATCGTGCAGGTTCTACTCGAGGCCGACTCGTCGCCCGTGTGGCTGCTGGCATGGGGGGGAGCGAACACGATTGCTCGAGCGCTGAAGACCATCGAAGAGGAACATCCCGAGCGGATCGACGAAGTCTCTCACAAAGCAAAACTGTTTCTCATTACCGTACAAGACAATACGATGGACACCTACATTTTGAAACGGTGGCCGAAAGCACAATTGATTCTCAGCACGGCCTTTGGCGCGATCGCCTACAATTGGCAGAAGATTATGACTCCTCAACAGCAGGCTTACTTCGATGGCAAATGGATGCGAGCGCACATTCTCAAGGGGCACGGGCCGCTCTGTTCGCTGTACGAAACGCATTCGGACGGCCGGTTCCGATCGGAAGGCGATTCACCCTCCTTTATGCATCTGATAGATGTGGGCCTGGCCGTGGACCTGAATCCCACATGGGGCGGCTGGGGTGGCCGGTTCCAGTGGAAGGACAACAAGTGGGACTCAGCCATGGACGATCGTGATCGTTACAAACCGATTCTGCGCTGGGCAGCCGCATTTCAGAACGACTGGGCGGCGCGTGCCGACTGGTGTGTGAGGCC
>JAJSAJ010000710.1 GCA_024274855.1 Planctomycetota bacterium
CACTGATTGTCAAAAAACGGTCGCCTTTTCGCCAATAGTGGTCGCGTGATGCACTGGTCAGAATCGATGCGCCGTCCGGATACCACTCCTCGATCGAATAACCTTCGGTATGAAACGTCAGCTGTTTCGGCTGGCCACCGGCGACCGGCATCACAAAAACCTGGTTGCTTCCGGTGCGGTTACTGATGAATGCAACTTGCTTGCCATCGGGCGAATATGCCGGCTGGCTGTCACGTGCCTCGTGCGCCGTGAGCGGCCGGGCTGTGCCGCCGGTCACCGGTACGGTCCAAATGTCGCCCCGCCATGCAAATGTGATTTGTTTACCATCCGGAGAGACGGCTGGCGAGGAGACCATGCGGATTGACTGTGCCGCAGTGGCAGGCGAGCAATATGTAATCAGTCCAATCAGTAATGCAGCCAAGGTCACACGCGCGCACATCAGGCAATCTCCAAGGTGTGTTTTCACTGGGTAGCAGGGCCGTCAATCAGATTCGGGTTGGCAAGGCCAACACCAGTCCATTCGGGCCAGTATAATTGCTCTGTTCGGGATAAACAGCCCATCTTGCCGTGGCCGCCACTGCTTCGGGCTGAATATCGGCAGGGGTCGTTAGCTGGGCCAACGGGAGGGGGAGGTCGTGTGCCGAGCCGGCGAAAAGTGTCGGTTCTGGTTGACGTTACGGCTCAGCAGGAGCTTCGCCCTCCCGTGCCGTGGCCCACGTTACGATCAAGGCCCTGAATACGGCACTAGGAGTCCGATGGCGAGGCAAAGTGAGCGCTTCTGCTGTGCCTTACGTGACCCAGATTGGGCTGCTGATCGCTTCTTCCCCGTCTGACTGAACAACACGCACATAGTAACAGCTTGCAGCCTTTGGCCGTGGAGCCTGCCACCGCAGCGTGGCTTCGGTCGTTCCGGGCGATGTTGTGTGGACCAGCCGCCCATTGTTCTTGATCTCAATGCGCTGGATCTTTGCCGTACCAACGGCCGCAACGTCAATCGTTGGCGGGGACGCAGATTGAAGTTCGCTTCCCATCGCATGGCCATCAACGTGAAAGTCCAAGATGATACGAGCTCCACTCGTGGCATACGTGTGCCGATTATACAATGCGTGAAAAATGGATTCTCGTGTGTGCTGCCGGCAGCAAACGGCCATCAGGCTGGTGCCGATCTCTTGTTTCTTCCAGTCGTGCAAGATCTTCAGATACCCGTACCCAGGGTTCCCGAAATGGTTGTCCGTACTGGCCATGATTCCCAGACGATGGCCGGCCGTCAGGAACGAGTTGGCCCATTGCTCGCTGCGCCGATGGTCACTGAATACTTCGATTAGTCGTTGCACTCGAGGTTCGTGCCAGCGCGGATTTGCTCGCCGTCCACCGAAATGGGGAATACAGAGGACGTTCTTGTTGGTCAACAAGGCGACGAGCTTTTCGAATAGTTCCGAGATATGTTCGACCTTCTCCGAGGAGTGGTCCATTTGGAGATTTCGCGGATCATACATCAGGCTGGAACGGTACAGAGGCGGATCGTTATCGAGGAAGTAAACATTGTGATCTCCACCTACTTTGGTGGGCCCACTCCATTCATAGCCGTTGAAAGTCACGAATCGTCCAGGCTGATTGAGCCGATTCGTGACCGCCTTGCTGTGTTGCCACATTTCGTCCAGCAATTCGAATGCGTGATCGCTGACCGCACAGAAATCAAGTCCGACGATACGCTGGGCATAGTCATAGTATTGTTCAACCGTTCCTCGGCCATCGGAAAACAGTGTGTGGCCGTGCAGGTCTCCCCACAGCAACAGGTCTTTCGGCGGCGAGTGGCCAATACGGATCGGATTCGATGAGGCACTGATCGTGCCGTAACTGGCCTTGATTCGTTGGATGCCGGGCTGGGGAAAACGAATGTTCTCGACTCTTCGAACACCTTGGTCCGACTCGGAAAATGTCATGGTTTCGAACGCTTCAGACGGACCATCCGGCAATGTCAACCGGACGTTGCCCCGGTAGTTTGTGACGGGATTCCCATAGCGATCTTCCGCCCGAACCAGGCACCATGTCTGCCTGCCCACGGTCGCTTGGGAGGGGACGATAACTTGCAAACGGCAGGCTGCGGCCGCGACCACTTCGATTGAAGGGCTGTTGGCCAACGGCAGATAGTTACCCGATCCTGCCGAGTCCACGAAACACTTGAATTGATAATCGGTTTCGTCAAATGGCTGCGTGCGCATACCGGGGCCCCCGGCATCTCGGTCCCCGAACGTTATGGCAAGCGTCTCGCCCGGAGCCATCCCCTTTTCCGGCAATGTCACCTGGACGATGTTTTGCCATGGAAAGTACTGGGTCATGAAGACCTTCCAGCCGTTGGGGACAGCGACAGGCACTGTTGCACCCGTGCTGGTCCGGGCCGTCACCCAGTTGGCATCGCCGGGTTTGTCTGCCTGGACGACGGCGGAAGATCTTTGCAGGTGTCGCAAGGCGATGCGTAGACCGCCGCCCGGCGAGATTCCAGCTCGACCCGCCGTGTAGACGATTTTCCACGTCTGGTACGAGTATGCCGTAACTCGCCGCGGGCCAACAAGAGTAGCCAGGCCGAGGCCAATCTGCCGGCCTTTCTCGACGGCTTGCGCTTCATTTCGATTGAATAAGGTTCGTTGCAGAGTCGCAGCAAGCAACTTGCCGGGCACGGCGAACAAAGCTGTGACCGATTGCAGGAATGTCCGACGATACAATGGCTTGTCCGTGTTCGCATGCATGGAACTAACCGCTCCTGTTTGTCGGGTGGCACCAATTTGGGCGCATCCTGTTCTGTTAGGGCAAGGTTGGCTCTTGGGCGTTGGCAGGTCTGAGTCCCCGCGTGCTGACGACGAAGATCTGATTCCAGTAGACTCGACCGTATTGAACGGGTCGAACGTAGGCCACCCAATTGCCATCTGGCGAGAAAACACAGGCTTCCGGACGCGGTGAGTTGGCTGGTGTCGATCGTTGGGTCAGCCGGTGCGTTTTACCGTCTCGCGTATCGGTAACGCAGATGCTCCGGTCCATTACGTGTGCGATCCACTGTCCGTCGGCGCTCCAGGTGAACGCGGATCCGATGTCTTTCCTGTTGTGGGTCAGTTGTCTTGGTTGGCCTCCATTGGGGGAGATCGTCCAGAGCTGCACGGCACCGCTATCGTCCTTCATCAGGAAAGCGATGCGTGATCCATCCGGACTGCTACGCAGCCAATGGCGTGGGCCCTGGATGCCGGGGTGTGGGCGATCGGCAGTGAATGTCAAACGTCGCTGTCGGGTCCCTCGCGGTGGTGCCGGTCGCCGTCGCGTGGTTCCTTCCA
>JAJSAJ010000711.1 GCA_024274855.1 Planctomycetota bacterium
CGGCGGATTTTCGAGTCGAGCCGGCAACTTGCACCATCTGGCCCAGTTCGTCCAGGAAAGACAACTTCCGCTCCTGCTGTTGATAGGCCGCCTCCACTTCTTCCACGTTGCTCTCACCGTCCAACAGCCGGACTCGATACTAACTGGGCAACAATAGAGTCCACAATGTTAGCGACACAGGTACGTCACTAACAATCCGAGGCGCCGGCGGAGTAACACGTGACCAGCGGCTCAACGGGGCACCCAGGTAGCCCGAGTAGATCACAACGACCTTGGACGAAAAATCCCCAGCAGAGGTCTTTTGCAGCGGCAGCAGGGTCAGCGAATGGCCGTTCCGCTCCAGCTTCGCGGGCCGCACCGGTTGTTCGGAGACGTGGACGGACCAGACCTGGCTGTCGAGCGGCAGTTCCAGTTCCAGAAACTGGAGTGTGAAATTGCGGATATTGTAGGCAGCTCGCGCCTGATAGTGTCCATCGGCATGAACCACCGTGGTCAAGTCCGCCAAGTTGATACTGGCTGTCAAGCCGGATTCCTGTTCCCGCACGCGACGTTGCCAGACCAGAGTGGCGTCATCCGCGACAACTTGGTAGGCGGCAACCGCCTGCCGTCGAACGTTGTCCGTCAGACTTTGAAGCACGGCCCGGATCGGGATTGACGTCACTCCGCGGGCAGTAGTTGCCGTGATTTCATCAGGCGTCAGGTTCTCAAGGACCAGATGGCTTCGCGACCGTTCAACATCGAGCGGCCGGATAACCGCGGCCAACACGGTCCCGTCGTCCCGTAGCGGCAGCGTCTGGAACAGTTGCACGCGATAGGTGCCGCGTACCGGCTGTTGCAGCTCGATCTCCCAGATGCGTTGCTGATCCTGCAACTGGGCCCGCACTTGCCGCACGTACAAGCCACGTATTTCGATATCGTCGCCCAGCCAGGCCGGCGTAGCAATACGGAACCGGACACGCCCGGCTTGCCGGACCTCGAAGTCCACGTTGCCGACATAGGCCACACCACCCTCCCGCACGCTGACAACCGTAACCACATCGCTTGTCACCCGCGACGGCGCGGGCGTCAGCCGCAGACGCAGGTCGGTCGGCGGTGATTCATAGCGAAACGCATATCGCGTGGTTCGGCCGCCAGCAGGTCGTAACAGGCCGTCCAACCGTGCCGGGTCGATCGAACGAGCACCGCCATTGCTCAACAAAACCGCCTGTAGATCGTCGTCCAGATAGATCGCCAGTTGTCCTTGTTGGATCGAAACATCCTCGAGTCTGGTTGTCGGCACCGCGAATTCCGCTTGATCAACAGCGCGCGCGAACGAGCCGCGAACCGCCAACTCCATTTCCCCCTGGAGCGGCGGATTCAGCTCCACTTTCAAGTACTGGGCCGTGCCATCTCGCTCGACGAACCACTCGCACTCGGGCGGGACCCGGACTTGCGAGATCCGCATCGTGGCGGGCATCCGCATGCGAAGGGACGGAACAGGAGCACCCACCACGTTAATCTTCAGCAGACTGCGCAATGTAACCTGCCGAGCCGTAACAGCCACGGCCGTGCGGGCCACGACCGTCACATGCGGCTGGCGACGAGTCACACGCAGTCGCAGTTGCCAAGGCCTCGCATTGTACCGGTAGGCCGCAAACAGGGCACAGCGTTCGTGCGGACTGAGCGGGAACGCCAGCCCCAAATGGTTGATCTGACTCAACTGTTTCGCCTGCTCGACGCGCACCTGAAATTGGCCGGCACAGCTGAGCGCCACGCGTCCCGTTTCACGAATCACGCCCAACGGCTCGAGTGACGGAACGTCCATGGCCGCGTCCAACGGCGGTAACTGTCGAAAACCGTCGACGCGCACATCCGTGCCTGTCGTCAATTCGGACTTCAACGAAATCACAAGCAGGTGGGATTCGATCGCGGGCAGGGTGCGATCGGGATCCGGTGTGATCGACCAGGCCGCCACATCGGCTCCCTCGACGTTCTGGATCGTCAAGTCGGCCGGGACACGGAGCGTTAGCCCGCCCAGCGTTCCCTGTTGGATTTGATAGTGGAATGTGCTGCGGACAAACAGGCCCGAGTCCCGTACTTCGGCCAATAGGGCCTGATCCACACTGAACAGCTGGCCAGTCCGCGCGGCACGGCGGCGAGGTTGCCAGCGCACGGACAGATCGCTGCCGGCCCCCAAAGGCACACAAACCACTCGGCCCGAGGCGACCGCCGGTGCCACGGGTGCCGAAACGGACCTCGCAGTGCCGGCAGCTGCGTCCGCGTCCGGAACGCCTGCCAACCGTCGCCAGCCGCCGGGTGCCCCACCAACATGCACGTCCAGGTCGGCAGCCGGAAGCACAAACAGGAGACGCCCAGAGGCGACGGAGCGCAGCGGCACCGTCAGCCGGCCGGTGGCGCCCAATCGTTCAACCGGCACGCTGAACCGAACGTCGACAAGGTGCAAGCCGGGAGCTTTAAGATAGATCGCCGGCCGGCCATCAGCCAGAGCTGCCGGCTGCCCGTTCAGCTCGACTTTTTCCAAAGTGACGTCGCCCAACGGCAACGGAACACAAATCCACTGGTTGTTGGCATGCTGGATGATCAACCGACCATCAAAGCAAGCCGCTCCGTCTTCCAGTCGTCCCGTGTACTCGGCGTGCGTAACCAGCCCGCGAGCCTCCGGCGGCACGTGATCCCGATCGACCGGGTGCGCCTTTTTCCATAGCCGCAGATACTGGTCATACGGCAGGAAAGCCTGCCGGCCCCGCAACGGCTGGTTCGTGTCGGGATCGTAAGGAACGAACAGAGTTAGATTGGATGACGTGTCCACGTTGTCGGCGTCCGCCGGTGGGACAGCCGCTTGCGATTCGCCTGGTGGTTTACTAGGCGGTGCCGGCGGCGGTGGCCCTGCCCTGCCGGCCGAGGAGAACAGACTGCAGCCAACAGCCATGACGATTGCCACGGTCGTGGATACCGTCTTGGCCCCGGCGTTAGACCCTGAATCGGAACTGGAATCGGTGGACGAGTCGGCCAGACGAGCCTCGAGTACCGATAGCAGGTGGGGCACGCCCCACAATAGACCGGCTGCCAGCGAGCCGAGTAACAGGCCATCGAGTAAAGGTGTCCAGACCAGCGGGATCACACCGACCAGGCCGATCGACACGGCCAAGCCCGTGACAACTAGAATGGCCTGCCGTGGCCCCGACATTCGCCGACCGCACCAGGCGCCAAACACAATCATCGCGACCAAGAACCACCGCAGATTCCTGGCAAGTGTCGTGTCCTGCAACTCCAGCACCAGTTGACCCGGTCCGCCATCACAATGAAAGCGAATCGCCTGTTCGCCATGCGGCTCAATCGCAACACGTAACGACAGACTCGCTCGGTCCCCGCCGGTTCTGGCCTGTGACGCAAGCCTATCTGCCGATGCCACGGCCAAATCTGCCGGTATATCGGAAGCTTCGGACGACGACTGGCCAGAATACTCTTTGCTTGTCGGCTTCCGGGTGCCCAAGGTTCGTTCATACTGCTCACCTGCCGGCTGCTTCCGGAGCAATGCCATGGACGTGCGTTCCGTTTCCGAGTCGTAGTCCGGGTCTCCTGCCTGAGCAGTAGCCAGCCGCCG
>JAJSAJ010000712.1 GCA_024274855.1 Planctomycetota bacterium
CTGCTGCACGACATCGGGCTGTTGCTGGTCAACCGTAACTTGCGGCGCCGATTCATGCACTTCATCAACAGGCTGCACCAGCACGAAACGACGTGCATGGCCGAGCGACAGGTTTACCAGTTCGACCACGCTCAATTGGGCGCGCACGTCGCGGAAAGGTGGGACTTTCCGCTCTCGATCGTCGATGTCATCCGCTATCATCACGATACGGCTCTGTACACCGGCTCGCACCGCGAGCTTGTCTATGTCGTCTCGATGGCCAACTACTTGTGCAGCCGGGCCGGCTGGACGTCACTGGGTGTCCACAACATCTCGGTGCCCCCGAGTATCGTCTGCAGAAGCCTCGGCCTGGATGAATTGGCCTTGTCGATGATCTGGCAGCAGTTGGTCCCGACGATCGAGAAATCATCACTCCTTGCCCAACTGTAAGCATGCCCAACTCGGCCCGGCCACCGAACCGACTCGGTCCTCGCCACTCGCTAACGGCCACTCCATGGGGTTCGTCGAACGTCCACAGGCCCCTCAAAAAGGGTTGTCGAGGGTATCGCGACAACCGGCTCGAAATCAGCTACAATTTCAACAATCCGGATCCAGCACACCACGGTCAAGCCTCCAAGCCGCAAAATCGGCCCGGAGACGCCACGGGGCTGCCCGGCCTTGACGCTGCTCGACGACCAACGTAAGCAGCTTCCAATCGATCAACATCCAACGCTGGAATGGTAAGTACCCAATGAACTCCGCCTCGTCACCATCGGACCCCCTGGGCCTTCGAGATACCCTGGATACCAAGCAGGGACCTGTCGGCATCTATCGTCTTTCCCGCCTGGAAGACCAGGGGCTCGGCAGCGTCTCGAAGCTGCCCTATTCGATTCGGATCCTCCTGGAAGCTGTCGCACGAACGTGCGACGGGCACATCGTCCGTGACCAAGATGTTCACAACCTGGCCGCCTGGAACGCCGCGAAGCCCGCTCAGCTCGAAATTCCTTTCCGACCCGCCCGCGTTGTCCTGCAGGATTTCACCGGTGTGCCTGCCGTGGTCGATTTGGCCGCCATGCGAAGCGCCATGAAACGCCTGGGTGGAGATCCGCGAAAAATTAATCCCCTGATTCCAGCCGATCTTGTGATCGACCACTCCGTGCAAGTCGATCGTTTTGGAGATCGAGACGCTCTGCAGGCGAATGTCGATCTCGAGTTCCACCGAAATCGCGAACGATACGAGTTCCTGAAATGGGGCCAGCAAGCGTTAGCCAACTTCCGCGTCGTACCGCCTGGTGTTGGAATCGTCCATCAAGTGAACTTGGAAATGCTGGCACACGGCGTCATGCTGCGTGACGACGAGCACGGTCCCGTCGCTCTGCCCGATACACTGGTCGGCACGGATAGCCATACCACGATGATCAACGGACTCGGAGTCGTCGGCTGGGGAGTCGGTGGCATCGAAGCCGAGGCAGTCATGCTGGGCCAGCCTATTTACATGCTGATGCCCGAAGTGGTCGGCTTCGAGCTGACCGGACAGTTTGGCCCCACCGTGACCGCGACCGATGTCGTCCTGACCATCACTCAAATCCTCCGACAGCAAGGCGTGGTCGGCAAGTTCGTCGAGTACTTTGGGGACGGAGTTGCCCAGATGACACTGGCGAACCGAGCAACGATCGCCAACATGGCGCCCGAATACGGAGCGACCATGGGCTTCTTCCCAGTCGATGAACAGACATTGCATTACCTCCGAGACTCGGGCCGCTCGGACAACCAGGTCGATCTGGTCGAACGCTATATGAAGGAACAAGGCCTGTTCCGATCCGCCGACAGTACGGCACCCCAATACACAACGACCCTCTCGCTTGACCTGGGCACCGTCGAGCCGTCGCTGGCCGGCCCGAAACGCCCTCAAGACCGTATCCTCCTGAGTGCCATGAAGTCCGCGTTTGAAGAGACACTCAAAGCACCCGTGCAACAACGGGGCTTCGCCCTGACCGAATCACAACGGGCCCAAACGGCCACCGTCAGCTCGCCTCCGTCCCGGACCGAGCCAAAACAAAATACCAAGATTGGTCACGGAGCTGTCGTGATCGCCGCAATCACCAGCTGTACCAACACCAGCAACCCGTCGGTCATGCTGGCAGCTGGACTGGTCGCCCAAAAAGCCGTTGAAAAAGGCCTTAAAGTGCCCGGCCATGTCAAGACCAGTTTGGCACCCGGCTCGCGAGTGGTTCACGATTATTTCATGAAAGCCGGGCTCCTCGATCCGCTCGAACAACTTGGGTTCTTCATCGTCGGATATGGATGCACGACCTGTATCGGCAATAGCGGCCCGCTGCCAGAACCCGTCGCCAAGGCCGTTCAGGACGGCAATCTGGTCGCGGCGGCTGTCTTGAGCGGTAACCGAAACTTCGAGGGCCGCGTCAATCCACTGGTCAAAGCCAACTATCTCGCAAGCCCACCACTGGTCGTCGCCTACGCGCTCGCCGGCCGACTCGATATCGATCTGACTAAGGAGCCGATCGGACTTGATCGCAATGGGGACGCCGTGCTGCTGAAAGATATCTGGCCCACACAAGACGAAATCCAAACAGCGATCGACCAATCGATCAAGCCCGAAATGTTCGTGCAACAGTACCGGGACGCAATGGAAGATAATCCTCGCTGGAATGCCATCGAGGTCGCAGCGGACGATCTCTATGCATGGGATGAACAAAGCACCTACATCCAGGAACCGCCTTTCCTGGCAGATGTCGTGCCCGAAGTGCCCCCGATTCAACCGGTCCGATCTGCCCGCTTGTTGGCACTTCTGGGCGATTCCGTAACAACCGATCATATCTAGCCGGCCGGTCCAATCAGCCAGGATAGCCCGGCCGGCCGCTACCTGCTGCAACGAGGCGTCGCGCCCGTCGATTTCAACAGCTACGGATCACGACGTGGCAACGATCGGGTCATGGTGCGCGGTACGTTTGCCAATATCCGAATTCGCAATCAGTTGGCACCTGGTACCGAAGGGGGGTGGACACGGCACTTGCCCGACGGAAAAGTCATGTCGATCTTCGACGCATCGGTCCAATACCGTCAAGAAAACGTGCCGCTAATCGTGGTCGCCGGCGCCGAATATGGAACCGGCAGCAGCCGCGATTGGGCCGCCAAAGGAACCTCGATGCTCGGAGTTCGTGCCGTGCTGGCCGCCGGCTTCGAACGGATCCACCGCAGCAACCTCGTCGGTATGGGCGTCCTGCCACTCGAGTTTCCCGATGGACAAACGTGGCAATCCGTCGGAATAACAGGCGAAGAGACGTTCGATATCCCTGATCTGAACGATCAACTGCAGCCGCTTAGCAGACTGCCGGTGCAAATCACACGACCCGACGGCACAAGCCAAAAAATCGACGTGCTGGTCCGCATCGATACCCCGGTCGAAATGGAATACTATCGGAACGGAGGAATTCTGCAGACAGTCCTCCGAAACCTGCTGTAAAATCCTCGAGATGACGACGTCGGTTGCGAAAACGCCGCAACCTATTCCCAAGTTACCCGATTCTTGACAATCCGGAGGACCACCGGTAAGCCCCCAAAGATCTAGAAATCAAGATTGACCACGCTGTACCGAATAAACAACGAGCGTCCCGAAACCCAACCACGGATGGCAAAGCGGACCACGCATAAGACGATAGAGTACCTATAGCATCTTGGTCGTCTGGAAAGCCCCGTTCGACGGTACCGGATCGACTGCAGACAGTTAGACGTACGCAATTCCCATCACTCCTTTTCACGCGGGTCCAGCCCGCTAGTGGTGTGCCCATGCCGATCGAAACGATTTGTCAAGGTTGTAGCCGTCGACTCCGTGTGGCGGATGAGTATGCCGGTCGTCAGGCGCGCTGTCCCCAGTGCGGCAAGATCTACACGATTCCATCCGCTGACGGCAGCCCGCAAGCAACCGACTCTTCGTCAACCGGACCAGCGACAGACACCCCATCTTTCGACGCACCGGATGATCAATGGCAGATGCGAAGTCCGGACGGCACGACCTACGGGCCGGTTTCCAAGTCCGAGTTGGACCAATGGCTGCGCGAGGGGCGCATTTCCGAGGCATGCCATCTGCGGCGCGAACAGACACAGATCTGGCAACCGGCTCGAGACGTCTACCCGAATCTCGGGCAGCAGGCGGAAAGACCACTCAGCAGCCAGAAGCCGGACAATCCGTTCGCCGACGACACGTTCTCCGGCGCCTATGCGCCGCCAAACGCTCCTACCAGCACGAGGTATCTGACGCCTCACCGCGGTGCTTTGATACTGACACTCGGCATTCTTGGCTGGGCAATCTGCTGCGTTTTCGCTCCGTTTGCCTGGGCCATGGGCCATGCCGATCTCCAAGCCATGCGAGCGGGCAAGATGGACCCGGCAGGAAAGGGCATCACACAGGCCGGAATGATCCTGGGTATGATCCAGTTGATCCTGTTCGTCGTCGGCGTGGGACTGAGTATCGTGGTCGCGGTCGTCAACAGCTGACAAGCTGCCGCATCATGGTGCCTTATTTCGGCAGTCCGATCGCGTCTTGCCATGACCATCTTCTGTTTCGCTCGAAAACGACCTGACGTCACTTCACACAATCCTTTGGAACTCGGAACTATTCTCTCTTGGCTGACAACTCTCCACGCAAACTGGCGAATCCGCTTCTTGGTGCTCACATGTCGATTGCCGGCGGCATGGACAAAGCCGTCCAACGGGCCAGCGATGTCGGCTGTGGATGTGTTCAAGTCTTCACCAAAAATAACAACCAGTGGAAAGCCAAGTCGATCGAACCGGAAGTTGCAACTCGATTCCGTGATGCCTTGAAACAGCTCGATGTTCGCTCGCCCTTGTCACACAGCTCGTATCTGATCAACCTGGCAAGCCCCGACAACGCGCTCTGGAAACGATCAATCGACGCGATGGTGATCGAGCTTTTGCGAGCCAGTCAGTTGGGAATTCCCTACGTCGTTGTGCATCCCGGCGCGTATACCAGCAGCACCGAGTCGCGGGGGCTGCGGCGTATCATCCGAGCATTGAACGAAGTCCATCGGCAAACCGTCGCCCTCGACAGTATCTGCCTGCTGGAGAATACGGCCGGGCAGGGCACCTGTCTGGGCTGGCAGTTCGAACAACTTGCCCAGCTTCTGGACGGAGTGAAACAACCCGATCGTTTGGGCGTATGCATCGACACGTGCCACGCCTTCGCAGCCGGATACCCTCTGGCCACCGAAAGCGATTATCGAGAAACCACCCGCGCACTGAAGCGACTGGTCGGCATTTCACGAATCAAGGCAATCCACGTCAATGACAGCAAACGAGAACTGGGCAGCCGCGTCGACCGGCACGAACACATCGGCATTGGGAAGATCGGACGCCCGGCCTTCGCACGCTTGATGAACGATCGACGCTTCCAAGAAATCCCAATGTACTTGGAAACACCGAAAGAAGATCACCCCAAGACGGGTAAACCCTGGGATGTCGTGAACCTCGCCCGATTGAGACGTATGATCGGCCGCCCCATCCCACGGCACTAGACGGCCGCGTACAGACCCCCATGGGCTTGCCCCATGGGTGAATCAGGCTCGCAGCTAA
>JAJSAJ010000713.1 GCA_024274855.1 Planctomycetota bacterium
CACATATCGCTCGGGATCTGGCCTACATGGATCAGGCGCACGCCAGGGGGCTGAAGGTGATGTACAACCTTCAGGGAGACCGTTGGGTTGCAATGGAGAACGGAGTGGCCGAGATGCTGGTGCTGGTCAACGCCGTAAAAAACCATCCGGCTCTGGGATTCTGGTACTTTTTTGACGAACCGGACGGCAAATGCAAACCGGCTCAGTTGGTGCCCTTCTATTTGGCCTTGAAGAATGCGACTCCTGCCATTCCGGTTGCCGTTGCCACGGCATGGTCGAAGAAATGGTACGGATTCAACGGTACACTCGATGTGCTGATGATCGACACGTACCCCGTCCAACACAAGCCGTTTCCAGGAAGTGACCTGAGCGTGATGACGCGTTTTACCGATGGCGCACTCGCGCTGGGCAAGCCGGTAATACCGATCAATCAATGCATGAACTGGAAGGTCCTTGCCGGCAACAAGGAGACGTATCGCGGCAGCCCGGTATCGGAATTGCGTTTTCCAACGGCCGCGGAAATTCGCTACTGGTGTTTCAGTGGCGCGGCGCAAGGGGTTCGGGGCATGTTTTGGTGGTCCTACGCTCGCTCGATCCAAGCGGGGTATGGTTGGAGCGATGGAGAGTTCGCGGGCGCGACCCGCGAGTTCCGCAGATTCGTCGACCTGACGACTCCGACACAAAGTCCCACGATTCTAAGACGAGCACGCGATGCAAAGTTCCTGCTGGCCATCTGGCGCCGGCCGACGGGGACATTCCTGGTCGCCGTGAATGGTCAGCCGAAGGCGAGACCGCTGACTTGCCGGCTTGAGGGCGAATTGACGGAGGCGACGTTGCAGCCTTGGGGAAGCACGCGGATTACAGGCACTTCCGTACACGCGGGACGGTTGGAAGGTGGTGTTGCTCGTCCTTGGGAGGTCTTCGTCTGGAAAGTTGTCGACGTGACATCGCGTTGAATCTGAGTAGTCTATCGTTCACGCCCTGGTCTCTCCCTGTCATATAGAGCGCTCAGTCAGGGGCGTCTGTTGGAGCGTTCGGCTGGATTCGACCTGTTGACTTCACGGCCTGACCGCGTACCCGTCGGAATCCGCATCTCTGGAAACGACGAAAACGCCACAATTGTGTGCCGCTTGGACCCCGTCAGTTACCCATCGACCACGGTTCGCCCCAAAACCGGCATTCCCCGCCCCAATCTCACTGCGTTATATTCTGCTTGCCAATCTACCAGGAGGAAATCAATACGGCAATGTTGCAACCGCGCCGTTGGTCAACGCCCCCCACTGGAAATGCAGTGGCTCCGGGCGGCTGGAGTTGCCCTACACGAAAAGCTCCCCTGGATGCTCAAGTTCTTGACATCACTTTTCTGTTCAATAGTGGCCCAGAGCCCTGATTGACTGACCATTTGGGTGTCAATAATGATGATGAGGGCGATGGAAAACGCAGAAGCAGACGTGCCGGACCAGCTTGGAGGACTCGTGATGACGCCGGTGTTTACCGCTGTAACTCGCTTCGCTCCCACCGGCGCGCAAAACGAGCCGCGTTGAGGGATGTCTTGCCCGGCGTGGGTCGTGATGTGCCGTCGTTGACCGCGCCGGGCGCTTCGACTTGCAACCCGCATTCCGGTGTGCCGTCGCTCACCGTCCCGCCGTGTCTCGGCGGTTCCTGGCGAGTGTTGACGGCCCCCTGCCAACTATTCGCGTTTTGGTTTCTTGTTTGGTTGGATGTCTTTCGCTGCTGCAGTCTTGCCCAAAAGTGTCTCCGCCTCTTTCCGCAGCAGCTTTAGGGTCAATACCGTTGAAATAGACATAAGTCACAGCCTCATGCTACCTTACGAGCCGTTGTTTTGCGAACGATGGCCCTGGCAGCAAGGAGGCTGTGACAACGGTCGGACAAGGATAAGAAGGACGTTGTACGTTGACGCCGGATGATTCGGGACGAGTATTGGATCGATTGGCTGGCTTGGAACAGGTTATCTCAGACGAATCCGTTCGGCAAGCCTTACATGCTACCGGCCGAGTTGGACAACGTGCGTGTAAACTAACTTACGAGATCTCGATGTGGATCGTGCTAGCATTGGGCATATTCACTGATGTGCCAATCCGTCAAGTTTTTAAGTATTCTCGGCGGTTGCGTGTTGGCGAACACTCGCCGCATCGCTCCAGTCTTTGTGTGGCGCGGCAGCGTCTTGGTGTGGCTCCGGTTCGACATTTGTTTCAGACCACGGTACGCCCCCTGGCTCAGCCGGATACCCCTGGAGCTTTCTATCGGGGTTTGCGGTTGGTTGCGATCGATGGTGTGGTGTACAACACGCCCGATACGGAGGCCAATGACAAAGCATTCGGGCGCCCTTCTGGTGGCGACCGTGGTATGGGAGCCTTTCCGCAAG
>JAJSAJ010000046.1 GCA_024274855.1 Planctomycetota bacterium
AGTACTAGTGGGGATGTCCAGATCAGTGAACACTTGCCGATGCTGGCAAAACAAATGCACAATCTGGCGATTATTCGGTCGATGAGTACGCGCGAAGCCGACCATACTCGAGGCCGTTACTACATGCATACCGGTTACGTGCCGAATCCGAATGTCCAGCATCCCAGCTATGGGGCCGTGTTGGCGCATGAATTGGTCGACCAGCGTCCCGAGTTGGAAATCCCGCCGTTCATTTCCGTCGGTGGCGGTAGCGTCGGCCCCGGTTTTCTGGGCATGGCGTGGGCACCGTTTACGGTTAGCAGCACGGGGCGGGTGCGCAATTTGAAAATGGGTTTGAGCGACGAACGGTTGGCCCAACGCATGGGGACACTGCATGTGGTCGAGAGCCGGTTCATTTCAGAACGACGGGGTTCGGCAACCGAGGATCATCAGAATGTTCTGAAAAAGACCTTGTACTTGATGACCAGCAAACAGATGGAGGCGTTCCGAGTTGAGACAGAGCCGGAGCCCGTGCGGAAGCGTTACGGTGAAAACAACTTCGGCCGTTGATGTCTGATGGCTCGCCGATTGGTCGAGAAGGGGGTCCCATTTGTCGAGGTTGATTTGGGAGGATGGGATAACCACCGGGGTATTTTCCCGACACTATCGGATAATAAGTTGCCGACGATGGACCGTGCAATGAGTGCATTGGTCGAGGACTTGGATCAGCGCGGCCTGCTGGCTGACACGGCCATTATCTGGATGGGTGAATTTGGGCGGACTCCTCGTATTAATGGAAACGCCGGACGCGACCATTGGGCTCGTGCCTGGAGTGTCGTGGTGGGCGGTGCCGGAATGCGCGGCGGCATTGCCATCGGTGAAACCAACAAAGATGGAACTCGCGTCACGAGCCAGCCGTATTCGTCGGAAGACGTCATGGCTTCCGTCTGTCACGCACTTGGAATCCCTCTGAAGACGACGTTCACCAGTCGAAGCGGCCGGCCCATGAAGATTGCCAATGGTGGCAAGATTATCCAACCGCTGTTCGCTTGATGCGAGCGGTGATTGTGAATCGCAGCCAAACCACCAGCAGTCAAAGATCGTAACCGTACACGACTGGACGCGTGAACCAGAAATCTGCCCATGCTCACAAGAGCGCCGCTTCGTTTTGGCCTCCTCCGTGCCGAAAGCACAGTCCTGCACGATCCCAGGCGGAGCGAATGCGAGTATTGTCGCACGGACGCCCACGTCTGCTCCACCTGGGCTGGTGGCCGTCCGTCCCGTCGGGACTAGCATGTGGTCGTCCCTTCGGGACTGGAACAAAAACGTAACCGTTCACGGAATGTAGGCCACCGGTTTGCTTCCAAGGGGTCAGACCCATTTTCGGCGACAAAATGTGTTCGCGTAAAGAAACGCTTTCTCCGCCGAAAATTGCGTCAGACCCCAGCGGCGTGAACGGCTACACAAAAACAGATACGAAACAAACAACGCGATGGCCCAATCGGCATTGACGATTGGCTCTCTGCCTTTCATACTGGCAGTTCCCTGGGTGCACCACGCTGACCTCCCTCCCGTCCACGACCGTTGCTGCCTTGAGTCGTTGCATTCCGGCCGCTGCTTGACGAAAGTTCAATACTGTGCCCCGATCTCTGACTGCCTCGCCCGGTACACTTCGCCCCATGTTGAGATTGGCGTGGCCGGTTCTGGTTGAACAGTTGTTGATCATGATGGTTGGGTTGGTCGATTTATGGTTGACTGGAAAGTTCCTGCAGCAGAACCACTTGGCGGCCATTGGGCTGATGTCGTATGTCTTGTGGTTGATCCCCTGCTTCTTCGGAGTCGTGGGAATTGGGGGGATGGCTCTGATCGCAAGGTTTGTGGGGGCACGTGAGCACGATTCGGTGCTGAACGTGGCCAATCAAGCGATGGTGGCCGGCGTGGCAATGGCTGTCGTGGTGACGACCGTTGTCTATTTCTTGAAAGACAGTTTCTTATCGCTCATTCAACTGCCGGCCGATGCGGTACCACCGGCTCAGCTTTACCTGGCGATCATTACCCCGATTATTCCCGCGATCATGATCGAGGTCGTGGGGATTGCCTGTTTGCGTGGCGCGGGGGACACGCTGAGCGGCTTCTTTGTGATGGCGATTGTCAATGTCGTCAATATTGCCGTCGGTGCATCACTTGTAATTGGACTCGGGCCTTTTCCTCGACTCGGATGGCCCGGCTTGGCGATCGGTACAGCGACCGGTTACGCGGTCGGCGCGACTGTCGTCTTGGGCCTGCTGGTTTTCGGGCGTTATGGTCTGCAGCTTCAGTGGTCATTGCTCCGGCCCGACAGGGTGTGGATTCGCCGCATTCTGCGCATCGGCCTTCCGGGCGGGATCGATCAAACGGCTGTCGTGTTCTGTCATCTTTGGTTTCTGTCAATTATCAACTCGCTCGGTACTCAAGCGGCCGCGGCGCATGGATTAGGTGTTCGGATCGAATCGCTGGCTTACTTGCCGGGGACTGCCTTCCAGGTTGCCGCGGCAACCCTTGCCGGCCAGTTTCTTGGTGCGGGAGACCGGCGGCGAGCGACGCGAAGCGTGCTAATGGCTTTGGCGGTCGGTGGTGGATTCATGATGTGCGCCGCAGCGTTGTTCTTCTTTCAGGGAGGGTGGCTAACTCATCTGTTTCTTGGCCAGCAGACCAGCCAGACAGCCGCGCTGACTATCCCGCTACTCAAGATCGTCGCTGTGGCAATGGCCCCATTTGCGTTGAGCATGATACTGACCGGCGCATTGCGCGGAGCGGGCGACACTCGGTGGCCGTTGCTATTTACGTTTATTGGTTTCTTGCTGGTGCGCATTCCCCTGGCTTATCTATTGGCTTGGGACCAAGTGACATTGCCCGGTACGGGTATTGTTCTGCCCGGCATGGGGCTGGGCGTTGTCGGTGCCTGGTTCGCGATGCTCGCGGATGTCTGTCTGCGGAGCGTTCTTGTCGGCTGGCGGTTCGCTCACGGCGGCTGGCAACACATCGATGTCTGAGGACGTTCGCGTTGTGATCGAGGATGTCACGCGGCACCTTGATTCGTGGTCGGTAGACGACTGGGTGCTTAAAGCTGGTTGATATTTGGTTGTCTGGCGACGGGCGTTGAACTCGCGGGCCCCGAGTCTGGGAGGGCGATTGTTGAGATGGGAGGGCGAAGCTCCTGCTGAGCCGTAACGTCAAACCAGAGTCAATACGTTTCACCGGCTCGGCAGGAGCCTCGCCCTCCCAATTTCGGGCCGCGCGCTCGGCTGTTAGCTTTCTTGCTTGTTCGAACCCACATGCCACCTTTGTCCCTGATGTTTCTTACAGGCCTGGCTTAGGTGGTGTCACCGGCAGCTGGAAAGCCTTGGCTGCTGATAGCTTGATCGTGCGTTCCCAGACCGCATCGGCCGTGGCTGCGTAAAGTGTGTTGCCGTGCATTCGCAAGTAGCAAACGCGCCGGCCATTGCCGGGCTTCGGTACGATCAGGTTGACGCGTCCTGGCTGGTCGCATACTTGGACGCCCGACTCGGTCGCGCTCAGCAGCCATCCTTCGGCGGTCGTGCACATCCCATCCGCATGCGTCGCGTTGCCGAACGCCGGCAGATGCAGCTGGAAGTAGGGCTGTTTGTATTTCAACCGGCCGGATCCATCGATCTGATAACTGTAAATAAAACGATCGGGAAAGTGGGCTACATACAACAGCGTTTGATCAGGACTAACCATAATGCCGTTGCATCCGTCAAATGTGTCGACCGGGCGTGCCTGATGAGTACCCGGTGCGATGTGCCAGACTTTCTTGCCCGGTGGGTCCGTGACGTAAATCGAGCCATTGTGCAGCACGACGATATCATTAGCAAAGAACCCCTCGGCAATCACCTCCGCCTTGCCCGTCTTCAGATCCCAAGCCTGAATCTTCTTGATACCGCCGCATGCGCCGTACAACCGCCCGTCGGGTCCCAGTGCCAATCCGTTTGCATTTCCTGAATCGGCGATGAACAACTCCTGTTTCGCCCCCGGACGAATTCGGTAGATCTTCGATGCGGGCACGTCGCTCAAATACAACACACCGTCCTCGGTGATCGCTAACCCCTCAGCCCATTGATAGTCTTTTCCAATCAACTCCCATCCTGCTCCGTCGACCAGTATGTCACGAGCTTTACTTGATGAACGGTCCAAATGAGTTCGAACCGGTTGTGCATGGTCTTTCCACAGCCAACGCATCGCCTGCGGAAAAATCGCCGAACCATGGCGATGGTTGTGTCCACCTTGTCCCCAGACATGCTCCACTTCATATCCTGCCCACTGCAACGCGCGGTTGAGTGTCTGGTTGGCCATCCACCAATCCCCCGCATAGATATTCAAATCCTGGGTACCATCTTCGAGGAACACCCGTAGCGGCTTCGGCTCGGTCTTGCGCACAAGCGTTGCCAAGTCGTCCCCGCCCCTCAGCCCGACGTAAGTCCCGACCATCGAGTAGACACGGCGGAAGGCATCGGGCCGGTTCCATGCCGCCACGAACGCGCAGACACCACCCGAGCTTGCACCGCATAAACCACGCAGGTTCGGATCATCCGTGATATGGACACTGTGCGTCGATTCAATAAATGGAAGGAACTCGTCCAAAAGGAACCTGGCATATCGATCACTGACATCATCATATTCAAACGATCGATTGAATCGCGGCAACGCGCCGTTACGGGCAGCCGGCACAACGCCCGGATTGATAAACAGCCCGACCGTGATCGGCATCACGC
>JAJSAJ010000714.1 GCA_024274855.1 Planctomycetota bacterium
ATGACCACGCAGTGAGTAAGAATGCGAGGCAGCGAAAGTCTGTTCGTGATTTCACGTCTTATCTCCAGGTTTGATTGGTGAAGATGAGTGTTCCAGTCTTCTCTTTCCCCGGTATTGGTCGTTCTCGATTCAGACGTTTTTTGGGGTTCGCGAATTCCTGAACCTCAGTCGCCGCCAAATGGCTAAACAATTACGAATGGACTCACTCGTCGTATTGGTCTTGATTGGGATCCTTCGCTCCGGATTTCGGGTCAATGCGGTGCAAGAGCCCGAGACCACGCTGCAAGGATGTCGATCCGAACTTCTCTTTGATGCTGTCGGCAACTTCGTCCAAGCGACTCTGACGCTCGTCTTGCCGGTCCGCGAATAAACTGAGCTGTGTCTGTTTCTGTTGCCCCAGTCCACTTACACCGACCCCGAGCAATCGTATGCTGAGTCGGCGTGATGGCATTCGTTGGGTCAACATCGTGACAACTGTCCGCCAGATCTTCTGGGTCACGTTCGTCGGCTCGGAAAGAGTCTGTGCGCGTGTGACTGTATGAAAGTCATCGAAACGAACCTTCAGCTGAATCGTTCGACCTTTGAGATCCAATCGTCGCAGCCGACATGCCACCTGCTCACTCAGTTCAAATAGCCAAGCATGCAGGACGTCCGGATCGTCCAGGTCGCGAGGAAACGTCTTCTCGTGTGAAATGGATTTTGCTTCGTGCTCGGGAATGACCGGACGTTGGTCGACTCCATGCGCCAGTTCCCAAAGGTGGTCGCCGTTGCTACCGAAGTGTTGGTGCAACAGCGTAACCGGCATCTGACGCAGTTGGCCGATCGTGCGAACCCCCAACTGCTGAAAAGTCTTGCCGGTCACTCGCCCGACACCCCACAGCCGACCGATGGGCAGTGGATCAAGAAACGCTTGGACCTTTTCCGCATCGACAATCACAAATGCATCGGGCTTCTCCAAGTCGCTGGCGATCTTGGCCAAGAACTTATTCGGAGCGACGCCGACCGAGGCGACGAGCGCAAGACGGTCGCGGATCTCCTGCTTGATACTCCGCCCTACGGCCACTTCGGAGCCATGAAGGGCCAGGCAGCCCGTGACATCCAGAAAGGCTTCGTCCAGCGACAACGGCTCGACCAATGGCGTATAGTGTTCGAAAATCGTACGGATTTGTTCGGAGACTGCCGCATAGTGTTCCATACGTACTCGCAGGAAAACAGCATGCGGACAGAGTCGTTTGGCCGTTGCGGCAGGCATTGCGCTATGAACGCCAAACTCGCGGGCCACATAATTCGCCGCTGCCACGACGCCCCGACCTTCGGGCGTTCCGCCGACAATTACCGGCTTGCCGACCAATTCAGGCCGATCACGCTCTTCGACCGATGCATAGAAGGCATCCATGTCAACGTGGAGGGTCATGTCAGATTACCCCGTAAACGGGTGGTTGTAGACGCGAGCGGCGGTTCGCATCTTCTGTTGTCGCACTGCCAAGGCAATACCTATCACACCAGAATCTCGGTCACTTGGCAAGGTATCAAGAAAACGTAAGGGTTTCCACGGGAATGTAACGCTAGTAGGATAGCCAATCGTGAAGGAATTGAGGAATGGAGGCCGAGTTTGTTTCTCGAGTCAGAAAAGGGTATTGCAGTAATGGTATGTCGCAGGCACAGTCGTCACTTGGTTTTATCCGTGCTCATCCTCGGTATTGGGGTCAGTTTGCTCCATGCAGCGACACGTATTGCCTGCGTCGGCGATTCGATTACCTTTGGTGCGGGAATCACGGACCGGATCCATAATAGCTACCCGGCACATCTCGGCTACTTGCTTGGCAGCGGCTACAAGGTTGCCAACTTCGGAATCAGCGGATCGACGCTCTTGAAGAAGGGGGACAAACCATACTGGGAGAAAACTGCGTACACTCAGGCCCTCGAGTTCCAGCCTGACATCGTCGTCATCATGCTTGGCACAAACGACTCGAAACCGTTTAATTGGAAGTATGCGAAGGACTTCGAATCAGACTACACGGCATTGATCCGAAGCTTCCAAAAGTTGCCCACCAAGCCTCGCATGATCCTTTGTGTACCGCCACCCGCGTTTACGGAAAAACGGATCCGCGGAAGCGTTATCCTCAAAGAGATTTCGCCGTTGGTACGGAAGCTGGCTTTCGACAATAAGTGCGAAATCATCGATTTGCACACATGGCTCTTGGACGACCGTAAGTTGCTTCCTGATGGTGTCCACCCCAGCGACTTTGGTGCAGCGAAAATGGCACGGCGAGTTTACCAGACGGTCGTCTTGAAGATGGATCGGTCGTTCGACATTCAAGTTCGATTGGAAAAAGAAAAGCTGATAACGGCGGACAAGACCGAGCGTTTTCACGGTTTCGAGATGCTCCGTTTCGCGATGGCGGGAAGAAAGGCCATTGTTGTCACGCCACGCGTTGCCGCGGAAGGCCATCCGTGGGTGTGGCGTGCGCGGTTTTGGGGGCATCAACCGCAGTTCGATCGCGCCATGCTTGAGCGAGGTTGGCATGTCGCATTTATCGACGTCGCCGATATGTATGGCGCACCGCGCGCCGTGCGGATTTGGGATGCGTTTTACGCCGAAATGGTCGGCCGGTGTGGGCTTCACAAAAAACCGGTTCTGGAAGGTATGAGTCGAGGCGGACTGATCATCTACAACTGGGCAAAGGCCAATCCTTTGCGAGTTGCCGGGATCTATGGCGATAACCCCGTCTGCGACGCGCGTTCATGGCCCGGTGGAAAGCAGGCCGGCTTCACCGGGAAATACAGTCCGCCCAACTGGCTACGGTGTCTTACGGAATATGGCATTACTGAGGAAGAGGCTCGGACATTCAAAGGGTTTCCGGTCGATGGACTCGAGCCGTTGGTCGAAGCCAAGGTACCGCTGTTGAATGTCATTGGGATGGCCGATACGGTTGTTCCGCCCAAGGAAAACACGGATGTTCTCAAACAACGCTACGAAGCGTTCGGCGGATCGATTGACGTGATTCGCAAGCCGGGCCAAAACCATCACCCCCACTCGCTACCGAATCCGCAGCCCATTGTCGACTTTGCGTTGAGGGCGAC